>NZ_FXAS01000004.1:0-243030 GCF_900177785.1 Cedecea sp. NFIX57
GCTGGTGACCATCCTGAATGCAATGCTTCGGGATAATAAAGAATGGGTGACGACATAGCGCCACCCTTGACTTTAAACACAGCTGCTCTCCCTTTCGGGGAGAGGGCCAGGGTGAGGGGGAAATCACCCCATTAAACTTACATGCGCCGCCACAATCTTCCAGCCTGACGCAAACCGGACCCAGGTCTGCATCTGGCGGCCAACCTTATCGCTGCCTTCCCGCGTAAACTCTGTGCTTGCCACTGCCAGATCGTCGCTAAATGTTGTAATGACGGTGTTTCTCAGCTGGCGATCCAGCCCCTTCGGCGAACGCCCGTTGCGGAAAGCGCGGATCTGCTCAATGCCATACAGGTTTTCCGTCGCCCCAAAACGCACGGTGCGGGCATCCTCCCAGAACAGCTGATCCAGAACGGCGACGTCGTTGGAAATCAGCGCCTGCTCATAGCGATAAAATGCCGCAGTGACTTCATTTAAAACGGCCGGGCGGTCGATATTATCTCGCATCATTTAACTTACCTTCGTCTGTAAAATACCCTGAGATTCCAGGCGGCGAGCAGCCTGCAAACATACGTCTTCCCGCCACGGTGCGGCAATTAATTGCACGCCAATTGGTAAACCGCTGGCCGCGATCAGCGGGGCGCTGACAACCGGCAGCCCGAGGAAAGAGATCGGCTGCGTCAGGATCCCCATACTGGCTTTGACCGGGATCTCCTGCCCGTTGATGTGCATGGTCTGCTGGCCGATAAGCGTGGCGCTGCAGGGCGTGGCGGGCGCAATAAGCAGATCAAAATGGTCAAACAGCGGCAGCGTGCGATCGCGGAACCAGGCCCGGAAGCGCTGTGCCTGCGTATACCAGGCCGACGGCGTCATGGCCCCGGCCAGCAGGCGTTCGCGCGAGTTAGGTTCGAAGCGTTCAGGGCTGGCTCGCAGCGCAGGCAGGTACTGATTTCCCCCTTCGGCGGCAGTCAGTAAAAAGGCGGCCGAGCGGGCAAGCTCAGCTTCCGGCATAGAAACTTTTTCCATAGCCTGGAGCGCTTTGGCCACCCGGTTAACGGCTTCTTTCGCATCCCCATCACACCAGTTTTCAAAGAAACCATCCAGCACCGCCACGCGAAGCGGCGTATCACGTTCAAGCGCTGCGCAAACCGGCTCAATGGCGCGCGAAGCCTGAAAAGGATCGCTGCTGTCGTACCCTTGCAGCACATCGTAAACCGCCGCGACATCCTCCACGCTACGAGCCAGTGGGCCGATATGGTCGAGGCTCGCGACAAAAGGATGGCTGCCGCCGCGCGACAGGCGACCAAAAGTTGGCTTCAGGCCCACAAGCCCGCAAAGCGAAGACGGAACGCGAATTGAGCCGTTGGTGTCGGTGCCAAGGGTGAAATTCACCATGCTTGCTGCCACTGCCGCCGCTGAGCCACCGGACGAACCGCCCGCAATACGCGAGAGATCGTGGGGGTTTTTGGTGGCTCCGTAATAACTGTTTTCCGTGGTGAAGCCGTAGGCATAGGCATCCATATTCAACGCCCCGCTTAGCATTCCCCCCGCTTTTTGTAGCTGCGTAATGGCGAAAGCATCGTCGGATGCTGCCGGTTGTCCGGCAAACAGCTCCGCGCCTGAAAGGGTTGTTACCCCCTTAATATCGAAAAGATTTTTTACTGCGTAAGGCACACCCGCCAGCGCAGGCAAAGGGCTGCCGCTGGCAATAAGCTGGTCAACCGAGGCGGCCTCTGCCAGCAGACGGCTCTGAGTGACTTCGGTAAAAGCGTTTAGCTGCGGGTTTCGCTGTTCAATCTTTGCCAGCGTTTGCTGGGCCAGTTCGGTAGCTGAAAAATCTTTGTCCCGCAGCCCCTGTTGGATCTGGCGGATAGAAAGGGCGGTCATAATGTATAGACTCCGGCGGTTTCCTGGCGGTCGGCAAGCGGGAAGGCCATTAGCGGTTCAGCCATGGCCGCAATGCGTGCCAGCTGCAACTCGAGCTCTTTCCGGCGCTCGTCGGTCAGCGGCACGGCGAGCAGTTGCTCCATCAGGGCAATGTAGTGCTGCCAGTCAAAAGAAGATTGGTTCATTCGCATTTTCCTCAAAAGCCTGCGGCGCTGCCGTTGCTGCGCGGGTCCCACGCACCTTCGAGCATGCCATTGGTATGTCTGACGATGGCGCCGGCGTGGCCGACAATCTCGCTAAAGGCGGGGACTGTTTCTACCTCGTGTCCAAGGGCTTCAAGCGCGCTTACGGTGTCCTGACTGAAGCGGCTCTCAAGCTTGAGGCTGTCGGAAACCTGCCCCCAGGTGCGGCCGAGCAGCCAGCGCGGGGCGGAGATCGCC
Source organism: Cedecea sp. NFIX57 (assembly GCF_900177785.1). Classification (NCBI taxonomy): domain Bacteria; kingdom Pseudomonadati; phylum Pseudomonadota; class Gammaproteobacteria; order Enterobacterales; family Enterobacteriaceae; genus Cedecea; species Cedecea sp. NFIX57. The sequence goes on from NZ_FXAS01000004.1 coordinate 2,325, forward strand.
TCCTGTAAATCAACGCCCTGAAGCACATAGCGGGTAAAGATTGTGGCCTGTGTCTGTGGCTGCCCGTCGCCCCCCATCGAGCCGTAAACCAGCGTTCTGCCATCGGCGAGCCTGGCCGCCGCCGGATTCAGGGTGTGGAACGGTTTTTTGCCCGGCGCCAGCGCTAGCAGATGCTCTGCATCGAGGCTGAAAGAAGCGCCGCGGTTTTGCCACAGCACGCCGCTTTTAGGCAGCACAACCCCGCTGCCGAATTCGTGATAAATACTCTGGATAAACGACACAGCCAGGCCGTTACCGTCTATAACGCCCATCCAGACCGTGTCGCCGGGGCCTTTGCCTTTACCCCACGGGGCGGCGCTTTGGTCGTCAATTTTCGCGGCCAGCAGATCCAGCTCTTCGGGATCTAACAGATTTTGTATTGAGGTCGCGATCAGGCGCGGGTCGGTGATATGTGTGTCGCGAAGCGCAAAGGCTTTTTTAGTGGCTTCCACGATGCGGTGTACGGTCTGAACTTCACTGGCGTTTGCCATCGACAGGCGGTCGGTAATGCCGAGGATCGCCAGCGAGACCAGCCCTTGCGTCGGCGGGGCGAGGTTAAAAACTTCCCCGGCCTGGTGCTCAAGCCGAAGCGGTTTGGTACGAGTGGCCCGGTGTGCGGCCAGATCGGCCGCTGTGACTGGCAGCCCCAGTTCGGCCAGCTCTTCGGCAATGATTGAGGCCAGAGGGCCACGATAGAAACTGTCCAGGCCTTCAACCGTCATTCGCGTCAGGGTCGCGGCCAGTAGGGGCTGCGTGAAACGACTCCCGATCGCGGGCACTTCACCACGCTGCAGGAACGTGTCGGCAAAACCGGGAATATCAACCAGCTCGGCGTATTTGCTTTGTGTCGCGTTCGCCTGAGAGGCGGTGACCGGGATCCCGTCCGCCGCATAGCGAATAGCGTCTGCCATCAGGCGGGAAAGCGGCAACTGCCCGCCGCCAAGCTCTGACGACACTTTTAGCGCTTCTGCCCAGCCGCTCAACGTGCCGGGCACGGTCAATGCAGCGCGAGTGCCGCGATGGGGAATGGCGCGTTCTCCCCGGTAGAAATCCAGCGATGCCAGTGAGCCGGCAGCGCCGCTGGCGTCGATGGCAACGGGTTCGCCTTCAGGCGGAACAATCAGCCAAAATCCGTCCCCGCCTATGCCGTTCATATGCGGATAAACCACCGCGATAGTAGCGGCTGCGGCGACCATCGCTTCAATCGCATCGCCGCCCTGACGCAGGACGGAGAGCGCACTTTCAGAGGCCAGATGGTGAGGCGTCACCGCCATACCACCGGGGGCCATATTGCTTTGCATATTTTTCTTCTCTTGCAGGAATTCCGCTCGGATAGGGAAATCAGAAGCAAGAGATGTTCCAGGTTGACGAGGATCGTTTCACTGTGTCAGGCTTCGATGAAACAAAAGTTACAGGAGTCAGCATGAAACAGTTAGACGAGCGGTTGCGGGCGTCATGGGCGCTTTTTTCCCCACAGGAGCAGCGCGTGGCCTCGTTCATCGTTGACCATTTTGATGACTTGATCAGCTACAACAGCGCTGAGCTGGCGCGGCTTTCAGGTGTGTCCAAGGCCACCGTGAGTCGCCTGTTTAAGCGCTTAGGTTATGAGCGCTACAAGGATATGCGCGAAGAACTTCGTACCCTGCGCCAGAGCGGGATGCCGCTGACGGAAAACCGCGATGCCGTGCAGGGCAACACGCTGCTGGCGCGCCATTACAAGCAGGAAATGGCGAACCTTACTCAACTGGTGAATCAGCTGGAAGCAGGCCCTTTTGCCGAAGTGGTCACTGCCCTTGTGACCGGGAAGCGTCTGTTTATCATCGGGATGCGTAACTCCTGGCCGGTGGCGATGCACTTGCGCCAGCAGCTTTTGCAGGTGCGCAGCGGCGTACATTTGCTCCCGCAGCCGGGGCAGACGCTGGCGGAAGAGCTGGTGGATATTGGCCCGGAAGATTGCGTCGTCACCGTGGCATTTCGCCGCCGGACACGCATTATCAAGCCGCTGCTGGCAAGCCTGCAGCAGCGCGGTATACCGCTGGTGGTGTTGAGTGAGCCCGGTTCAGTGGGGCTGACCACCCACTCTGGCTGGCATTTGAGCGCGCCGCTCGATAGCGTTTCGGCGTTCGACAGCTACAGCAGCGCCATGAGCCTGGTGAATTTACTGGCTAACGCGGTACTGCATGAATCATTGACCAGCGGGCGTCAGCGTATCCATAATATCGCTGAATTGTATACAGAGCTGGACGAGCTCGAACAGCGTTAATGCTCCTCACTGGTGCAGCTGCACAGTTCGGGTGAGCCAAAAGAGTTCATCGTTTTTACCCAAACCTGTTTTTCCGCGCTGGCTTAGGTCTGTCAGCCGGAAAAAATTTTGCCTGCGGCTGGCACATTAGTTGCAAAAGATGATTATAAGAATCTTTTGTTTCAATCTCAGACTCAAGGAATCGCCATGTTTGATATTCAGCAGTTTTCCCAGATCAATCCGCCGCACCGTTTGCTGATGGGGCCAGGCCCGATCAATGCCGATCCGCGCGTGCTGCGTGCCATGGCGAGCCAGCTTATCGGCCAGTATGACCCGGTGATGACGGGTTACATGAATGAGGTGATGGTGCTGTACCGCCAGCTCTTCCGCACGGAAAACAAGTGGACGATGCTGGTGGACGGCACTTCCCGCGCCGGGATCGAGGCCATTTTACTGTCGGCTATTCGCCCTGGCGATAAAGTGCTGGTGCCAGTGTTTGGCCGCTTTGGTCACCTGCTGTGTGAGATTGCCCGCCGCTGCCGCGCTGAAGTGCACACCATTGAAGTGCCGTGGGGTGAAGTGTTCAGCCCGCAGCAAATCGAAGACGCCATCAAAGCGGTGAAACCTCGCCTGCTGCTGACCGTGCAGGGCGATACTTCCACCACGATGCTGCAGCCGCTGGCCGAACTGGGTGAGATCTGCCGCCGCCACGGCGTGCTGTTTTACACCGATGCCACGGCGTCGTTTGGCGGGAACGAACTGCTCACCGATGCCTGGGGACTGGATGCCGTTTCCGCCGGGCTGCAAAAATGTCTGGGCGGCCCGTCGGGCAGCTCACCGGTCACCCTTAGCCCGCAGATGGAAGAGGCAATTCGCCGCCGTAAATGCGTGGAAGAAGGCATTCGCACCGCCGCCCATCAGGACGGGGACGAAGAGATGATCTACTCCAACTACTTCGATCTGGGCATGATCATGGATTACTGGGGGCCAGAACGCCTGAACCACCACACGGAAGCGACGAGCATGCTGTTTGCCGCCCGCGAATGCGCCCGCGTTATCCTGGAAGAAGGTCTGGATGAAGGCATTGCCCGTCATGAATTACATGGCAGAGCAATGGTGGCGGGGATCCAGGGCATGGGGCTGGAGACCTTTGGCGACCTTAAGCACAAGATGAACAACGTCCTCGGCGTGACTATCCCGACTCAGGTTCACGGCGAAGAAGTGCGTAAACTCCTGCTGGAAGATTTCCATATCGAGATCGGCACCTCCTTCGGCCCGCTGCAGGGCAAAATCTGGCGCATCGGCACCATGGGCTATAACGCCCGTAAAGACTGCGTGCTGCAAACGCTCACCGCGCTGGAAGCGGTGCTTAACCGCCTCGGCTTTAAAAGCGTGCAGGGTGAAGCGATGCAGGCGGCGTGGAACGTTTACGCACAGGGTGCCCGTTAATGGGCGCGCCGCTTATGGATGCTAACTATGCCGCGGTTGCCGCCCAGCGCGTCATGGACAGAGCCGACCAACTGGCCGCTATCAGCGAAAGCGCGGGCCAGCTGACCCGCGTTTACCTTTCGGTGCAGCATTTGCGGGCGAATCAGCTGGTGGCCGGCTGGATGGAGCAGCTCGGCATGACGACCTGGCAGGATGCGGTCGGCAATATTTGTGGGCGCTATGAGGGCAGACAAGAAGGCGCGAAGGCGATTCTGCTGGGGTCCCATCTTGATACGGTACGCAATGCGGGTCGCTACGATGGGATGCTCGGCGTTCTGTGCGCCCTGGAAGTTGTCGCCTACCTTTATCAAAACAATACCCAGCTCGAACAGGCTATCGAAATTGTCGGCTTTGGCGATGAAGAGGGCACCCGGTTCGGGGTTACTCTGCTGGGGAGCCGGGGTATCACCGGCAGCTGGCCTGAACACTGGCTGAGCTGTGAAGATGCCAGCGGCGTCAGCGTGGCGCAGGCCATGACGATTGCCGGGCTGGATCCCACCCGGATTGCCAGCGCGGAGCGGCCAAAAAGCGATTTCAGCGCTTACCTTGAACTGCATATCGAGCAGGGACCGGTTCTTGAAGAGCAGGGGCTTGCGCTGGGCGTGGTCACAGCCATTAACGGCGCCCGTCGTCTGAACTGCAGTTTTACCGGCCATGCGGGCCATGCCGGGACGGTGCCGATGGCGCTGCGCAAAGATGCGCTGGCCGCCGCCGCCGAGTGGATGACCTGTATTGAATCCGCCACACGGCGTCACGGCCCTGACGAAGTCGCTACCGTGGGGACGTTAAGCTGCGCGCCAGGTGCGGTGAACGTCATCCCCGGCGATGTTCAGCTTACGCTGGATATTCGCAGCCCGCGGGATGAAAGTCTGGTGAGCTTGCTGGGCCAGCTTCTTGCCGAAGGGGAAGCGATTGCCGCCCGCCGCGGCATGCAGTTTAGTGCAGAAGCTTACTACGCCATTCCGGCTACTCCCTGTGATGCTGTGCTGCAGGCAACACTAACGCAGGCGGTGAGCGAAGTTCAGGGGCGTAGTCTTTCGTTACCAAGCGGCGCAGGGCACGACGCCATTGCGATCGCCGGGCGTTGGCCGAGCGCTATGCTGTTCGTTCGCTGCGAGAAGGGGATAAGTCACCATCCGGCGGAATCGGTGACGGAAAGCGATGTGGCCCGTGCCGTCCAGGCTTTTACTCGCGCCGTCACTCTGCTGGCGGAATAATAAAAAACCGGCCTGAACTGGCCGGTTTTTTATGCTTTCATGCTCAAAGGCTGAAAGGATCGGCATCCTGCCAGGCAGGGAATTTCTCCCGGTACTCCCGCAGCGCAATCAGCGAAAGATCGGCATCAAGTCGGGCTGCCTGGTGCGGTTCAACGCTTGCCAGGATCTCGCCCTGAGGGCTGATGATCCGGCTGTCGCCCCGGTAATGGTGGCCGTTGCCGTCGGTGCCCACGCGGTTGCAGCCTGCCACATAAGCCTGGTTCTCGATTGCGCGCGCCTGGAGCAGGCTTTGCCAGTGCAGCGAGCGCGGCGCGGGCCAGTTGGCGACGTACAGCGCCAGATCGTAGTCGTTGCGGTTACGGGACCACACCGGGAAGCGCAGGTCGTAGCAAACCAGCGGTAAAATACGCCAGCCCTTCCACTCAATAATCACGCGTTCTTCCCCGGCCTGATAATGATGATGCTCATCAGCCATGCGGAACAGGTGGCGCTTATCGTAGAAGTGAACTTTGCCGTCCGGCTGAACCAGCAGGAAGCGGTTCACCGGCCCTCGTTCGGTTTGCAGGGCTGCGCTGCCGGCGATCATCGCCTGCGTTTGCTGGGCTTTGAACTGCATCCAGTCAATCACTTCCTGTTCCGGCATTGACTGCACGGCGGCTTCCATCGCAAAGCCGGTGGTGAACATTTCCGGCAGAATAATCAGGTCACGCCCGCGCACGCCCTCCAGCAGCACATCAAAGTGACGCAGATTTGCGGCACCGTCCATCCAGACGAGCGGTTGTTGCAGAACGGAAACTTTCAGACCAGACACTATCGGCAGCCTCTTAGCAGAATATTTCTTCCACTGTAGCACGAGAAAACGTGCTTTTGTTGGCAATAAAAACCCCGCTTTCGCGGGGTTAATGGTCAGGCGGCTTCAACCTTTCTGTGCTTTTCCGGCACCTTCACCGGCTGTGTCGCCAGCGCCTCCGGATCAAACTCATCCACGTTGATACTGCGCAGGCGGCTTGCTTCGGCTTTGGTCAGAATCGCCGCTTCATCGGCGGTGATCTTGCTTTCACCCAGCAACTGCTTCGCCAGCTCATCCAGGCGAGTGAACGGCAGATTGCGCTTCAGCTCTTTGCACACGCGCTGGTGGATTGGCTCGGCGGCCATAATATCCAGCAGAGCGGCTTCCAGCAGGCCAGCCGGGTTATGCTCGCTTGGCGTCAGGTACTGACCGCGACCAATACGCGACCGGGTTGCGGACGGCACCTGCAGGATTTTTGCCAGCTTGTGGTCCAGCACATCGGACGGCGCATCGTAACGGCGACCCAGCGGGAAGATAACCAGGCGTAGCGAGCCGGCCACAAAGCGGTTCGGGAAGTTACGCAGCAGATCATCAATCGCCTGTTCCGCCTGGAACAGCGCATCCTGCACGCCCCAGTGAACCAGCGGCAGATCGGCCTCGTTACGACCTTCGTCTTCGTAGCGTTTCAGCACCGCCGTCGCCAGATAAAGCTGGCTCAGCACATCACCCAGGCGAGCAGAGATACGCTCCCTGCGCTTCAGACTACCGCCCAGTACGGCCATAGAGACATCCGACAGCAGCGCCAGGTTTGCGCTCAGGCGGTTGATGTACTGGTAGTAGCGTTTGGTGGCATCGCGGGTTGGCGTGCTGCTGCCCAGACCGTTGGTCAGGCCCAGCCATAGGCTGCGCATTTTGTTGCTGCCCACGTGGCCGATGTGTTTGAACAACAGCTTATCGAAGGCATTCACATCGTTATTCTGTGCCGCGGCCATCTCTTCCAGCACGTACGGATGGCAGCGAATTGCGCCCTGGCCGAAGATGATCATGCTGCGGGTCAGAATGTTGGCGCCTTCAACGGTGATGGCGATCGGCGCGCCCTGGTAAGCACGGGCCACAAAGTTAGTGTCACCGAGCATGATGCCTTTCCCGCCGACAATATCCATCGCATCAAGAATGGCACGCTGGCCGCGGTGGGTACAGTGGTACTTAACAATCGCAGACAGTACGGCAGGTTTCTCACCGAGCACGATACCGTAGGTAATTAAAGAGGCGGCAGCATCCATCACGTAGGCGTTACCGGCGATACGTGCCAGCGGCTCTTCAATCCCTTCCATTTTGCCGATAGAGATTTTGAACTGACGGCGGATATGCGCGTAAGCACCCGTTGCCATCGCCACGGATTTCAGGCCGCCGGTGGCGTTAGACGGCAGGGTAATGCCGCGACCTACGGACAGGCACTCAACCAGCATACGCCAGCCCTGACCGGCCATTTTCGGGCCACCGATAATAAAGTCGATAGGGACAAAGATGTCTTGCCCACGGGTTGGGCCGTTCTGGAACGGCACGTTCAGCGGGAAGTGACGCTTGCCGATTTCCACGCCAGGGGTGTGGGTTGGGATCAGCGCACAGGTAATGCCGAGGTCTTCTTCGCCGCCGAGCAGGCGGTTCGGGTCAGACAATTTAAACGCCAGACCCAGCACAGTGGCGATAGGGGCGAGAGTGATATAGCGTTTGTTCCAGGTCAGGCGCATACCGAGCACCTGTTCACCCTGCCATTCCCCCATGCAAACCACGCCGCTGTCCGGGATTGCACCGGCATCGGAACCGGCTTCCGGGCTGGTCAGCGCGAAGCAAGGAATTTCCAGACCGCGCGCCAGGCGTGGCAGGTAGTGATCTTTTTGCTCTTCGGTACCGTAATGCTGCAGCAGTTCACCAGGACCTAAAGAGTTAGGCACGCCGACGGTAATCGCCAGGATCCCGGACACGCCGGACAGCTTTTGCAGGACGCGAGCCTGTGCATAGGCAGAAAACTCAAGGCCGCCGTACTCTTTTTTGATGATCATCGCGAAGAAGCGATGCTCTTTCAGGTAAGCCCACAGCTCAGGGGGCAGATCGGCCAGTTCATGGGTGATCTGGAAGTCGTTCGCCATGCGGCAGGCTTCTTCCACCGGGCCATCAAGGAACGCCTGTTCTTCTGCGGTCAGCTTTGGCTGCGGGTAGTTATGCAGTTTCTGCCAGTCCGGCTTGCCGCGGAACAGATCGCCTTCCCACCAGGTTGTACCGGCGTCGATAGCTTCTTTTTCGGTACGGGACATTGGCGGCATGACTTTACGGAAGCCACGGAAGATCGGCGCGGAGATCAGCGATTTACGCAGCGGGGTCACCAGCAGCGGCACCAGAATCACCGCCAGCGGAACCAGCACCCAGAATGACCAGATGCCAGCGAAGCCCAGCGCGGCGGTCCACGCGAGCAGAATCAAGCTGCTAAGTAGCAGATTTGCCTGGTGATAGAACAACACACCCAGCAGAACAACGGTAAGGACAATGCTTAAAATCAACATAAAGAAAGCTCCCTTGCTTGTAGGAGGTCTGACCACTTGTGATGTATTGGTTGTAGTGGATGTTGCTTTCTTTAGCAATGTGTTTACAAAATAATTACAACCTTGCTCACATTGTTGCGGCACTTCCGGGGAAAACCCCGGCTTAACGCGCGGGGTTACGCTTCTCGCTTTCGGCGCTATCCGGTACACTGCGGGATGTGAAATTCACTCAAACCTCAAGGACCTCCTCATGTACCAGGATCTTATTCGTAGTGAGCTCAATGAAGCGGCGGAAACGCTGACTAACTTCCTTAAGGATGAAGCCAATATTCATGCCATTCAGCGCGCAGCGGTGCTGCTGGCAGACAGTTTCAAAGCGGGTGGCAAAGTACTGTCCTGCGGGAACGGTGGCTCACACTGCGATGCTATGCACTTTGCGGAGGAGTTAACCGGCCGCTATCGTGAGAACCGCCCGGGCTACCCGGCGATAGCGATTTCTGACGTGAGCCATATCTCCTGCGTCAGCAACGATTTTGGCTACGACTATGTCTTCTCTCGCTACGTTGAAGCCGTTGGCCGCGAAGGCGACGTGCTGCTGGGGATTTCCACTTCCGGCAATTCCGGCAATATCATCAAAGCGATTGAAGCTGCCCGCGCGAAAGGCATGAAAGTCATTACCCTGACCGGTAAAGACGGCGGCAAAATGGCCGGTACGGCAGACATCGAAATTCGCGTGCCGCACTTCGGCTATGCGGACCGCATTCAGGAAATTCACATCAAAGTGATCCACATCCTGATTCAGTTAATCGAAAAAGAAATGGTTAAAGCTTAGCCCGTAATGCCCCTGCTCCTCCCGGAGCAGGGGCATTCGTTGTGGGAGAGAAGAGATGTGCGAACTGCTCGGGATGAGTGCCAACGTACCGACGGATATCTGTTTTAGTTTTACCGGACTGGTGCAGCGCGGAGGCGGAACAGGCCCCCATAAAGACGGCTGGGGTATTACCTTCTACGAAGGGAAGGGGTGCCGTACTTTTAAAGATCCGCAGCCGAGCTTTAACTCGCCCATCGCCCGCCTCGTCCAGGACTACCCGATTAAATCCTGCTCGGTTGTGGCGCACATTCGCCAGGCGAACCGCGGCAAAGTGGCGCTGGAAAATACCCATCCGTTCACCCGCGAACTGTGGGGCCGCAACTGGACCTATGCCCATAACGGGCAGCTAAAGGGTTATCGCACGCTGGAAACGGGGACGTTCCGCCCGATTGGTGAAACGGACAGCGAGCAGGCGTTCTGCTGGCTGCTGCATAAACTCACTCAGCGCTACCCGCGCACGCCGGGCAATATGGAAGCGGTGTTCCGCTACATCACTGAACTGGGTGCAGAGCTAAGAGAGAAGGGCGTGTTTAACATGCTGTTGTCGGACGGGCGCTATGTGATGGCGTTTTGCTCGACGAACCTGTTCTGGATCACCCGCAGAGCGCCATTCGGCGTCGCTAAACTGCTGGATCAGGACGTGGAAATTGATTTTCAGGAAGAGACCACACCGAACGATGTGGTCACGGTCATTGCGACTCAGCCGCTGACCGCCAACGAAACCTGGCACAAAATTGAGCCAGGCAAGTCGGCGTTATTTTGCCTCGGTGAGCTTATAGTTTGAAGCCAGCTGCGGCTGAACTGGCGTCATCACGGCAGGTTTGCTGATTATGTAGTTCCCGCTGACCACGGCCACGCCCGGTGGCTGATGGTTAGCCGCGAAGTAGTCATAGCCCGGTTTCAGCTCTTTCCAGAAGTTGATGTAGGTGGAGTACTTGTGGCGTTCCATATTGGCGTCGGTCATGCGGAACGGGAAAATACTGACCTGCACGCGCGGCTGGCCAAACACCAAAGCCCCGGTCACAAACTGGAAGATTTCGTCGATGCCGGAGTCGGTCATGGCATAGCAGCCAATCGACACGCAGGCGCCATGAATCATCAGGTATTTCCCTTCATAGCCGTGAGCGCGGTCAAATTCATTCGGGAAGCCGATATTAATCGCTTTATAGAAGCGGCTGTCCGGTTTTAACTGACTGCGATCAACGCTGTAAAAACCTTCCGGGCTTTTAAAATCGCCCTGACGCTGTTTTGGCCCCAGGCCGCCGGAATAGTTACAGATGCGGTAGCTGTTGAGGAGCTGATACTGCTCGCCCATCTTCACCCACAGTTCCAGGGTGCGCTCTTCTTTAAAGATTTGAATATAAACCGGGGAGCCCATTAGCTGCTGTCTGCTATCTTTGCCGACAGGGGCGGCGACACCGCTGCTATTAAGCAGGCTGGCGAAAGAGAAAAACGGCATAGAGAGCATCGCAATAATCAGTGCGATCTTACGCATACTGCTTGATTCCTTGATAAACCTGAAACTAACAGCCAGGACGGCTAAAGGGACCCGAAATCAGAAAATTCTGTACAGGATTGCGCTCACATTAGCATTGTGGGTGATTTTCGCAAGTTCCGGAAAGGCGCGTTTACACATTTTATTGGAATCAATTGGCGTTTTTGCGGTGCGTCACTCTATGCCCATCGTGACGACATTCACTGGGGTGTTAATCGCCAGCCCGCGACAGTTTCCTCATTTCGAAAATTAACTGTATACTTATCCAGTGTTGTTTTTCTGGTTGAGTGGATATGCGCAAAATCATTCATGTCGATATGGACTGCTTTTTTGCCGCCGTTGAGATGCGTGATAATCCGACCCTGCGCGATATTCCACTGGCCATTGGCGGCAGCGCCCAGCGGCGCGGTGTGATCAGCACGGCGAACTATCCTGCCAGAAAATATGGCGTGCGCAGCGCGATGTCGACCGCGATGGCGCTGAAACTGTGTCCACACCTTACTCTTCTGCCTGGGCGATTTGAGGCTTACAAAGAAGCCTCTGACCATATCCGCGAAATCTTCTCCCGCTATACCCCGCTCATCGAACCTTTGTCGCTGGATGAAGCCTACCTGGACGTCACTCATAGCGAGCACTGCCAGGGATCGGCCACGTTGATGGCCCGCGAAATTCGCCAGGCCATCGCCGACGAACTGAACCTGACCGCCTCGGCCGGTATTGCACCTATTAAGTTTCTGGCAAAAATCGCTTCCGACCTCAATAAACCGAACGGCCAGTATGTGATTACGCCCGACCAGGTGCCGGACTTTTTGGCAACGCTGCCGCTGGGGAAAATCCCCGGTGTAGGTAAAGTGACTGCGGCGAAGCTCGAAACCCTTGGCCTGCGAACCTGCGCCGACGTGCAAAATGCGGACCTGGCCATGCTGTTAAAGCGCTTTGGGAAATTTGGCCGGGTACTTTGGGAGCGCAGCCAGGGCATTGATGAGCGGGAGATCAGTAACGATCGCCAGAGAAAGTCGGTGGGGGTAGAGCGGACGCTGGCGGAAGACATTCACGAGTGGCATGAGTGCGAAGAAATTATCGAACGCCTGTACCCGGAGCTTGAGCGGCGGCTGGCCAAAGAGCGGGCCGATCTGCGCATCGCCCGGCAGGGCATTAAGCTCAAGTTTAATGACTTCCAACTGACGACCCAGGAACACGTCTGGCCGAAGCTGAATAAAGAAGATCTGATCGCCACCGCCCGTAAAACCTGGGAGGAGCGGCGGGGAGGGCGCGGCGTCCGGCTGGTGGGGTTGCATGTGACCCTGCTTGATCCGCAACTGGAGAGGCAGTTGCTGCTGGGATTGTAAATAAGACCCTCATCCCGGCCTTCTTCCAGGAAGGGAGAAGGAGAAAAACAGCGTTATCGCTGAAAGTAAGGCAGACAAAGAAGATCCTCTCTCGATTTTAGAGAAATCGTCAGGGAGAAAGCGGAAAGTAAGGCAGATAAAGAAAATCCCCTATCCCTTGAAGGGAGAGGGGTAGGGGGAGGGGAAACTTACTTCGCCGGAATCGCCTTCAGCAACTCGGTCAGCAGAATCCAGTACTGGCCAACGCTCTCAATATGTACCTGCTCGTCCGGGGAATGCGGGCCGGTAATCGTTGGCCCGATGGAAACCATGTCCATCTCCGGGTACGGCTTTTTGAACAGACCGCATTCCAGACCGGCGTGGATAACCATGATGTTCGGCGTTTTGTTGAACAACTTCTGGTAAGTCTCACGCACCAGGGCCATCACCGGAGACTTAGCGTCCGGCTGCCAGCCAGGATAGCTGCCTTTCGCCACGGTTTTTGCCCCGGCCAGTTCACCCAGGGACTCCAGCACGCTGACCACATAGTCTTTACCGGAATCGATCAGGGAACGAATCAGGCAGATAATTTCTGCGCTGTCATCGCTCATGGTTACGACGCCCGCGTTCAGGGAAGTCTCAACCACGCCTTTCACTTCATCTGAGTTACGAATCACGCCGTTTGGCGTCGCGTTCAGCAGGTGCAGGAAGGTATTGCGAGTTTTCGCGGTCAGCGCCTGTTTGTCAGACGTTGTGGCTTCCACCAGAACAGTAATGTTTTTCTCTACCGCAGACAGCTCGTTTTTCAGAACGGCCAGATAGTCATTAGCCGCAGACTTCAGCTCGGCCGCTTTCGCCGCAGGCACGGCCAGCGTGGCGAAGGCTTCGCGTGGAATCGCGTTGCGCAGGGTGCCGCCGTTCAGATCGAGCAGACGAATGTCCAGCCCGGCTGTTTGAGCCAGCAGGAAGCGAGCCAGCAGCTTGTTGGCGTTACCCAGGCCCAGATGAATATCTGCGCCGGAGTGGCCGCCTTTCAGCCCTTTGATGGTCAGCTTGAAGGTGTCAAACCCGGCAGGAACCGCTTCACGCTGCAGCGGCAGCGTAGTGATAAAGTCGATCCCGCCCGCGCAGCCCATGTAGATCTCACCTTCCGTTTCGGAGTCGGTGTTGATCAGGATATCGGCCTGCATCCAGCCTGCCTGCAGGCCAAATGCGCCGTCCATCCCGGCTTCTTCGGTCATGGTCAGCAGCACTTCCAGCGGGCCGTGGGACACGCTGTCGTCAGCCAGCACCGCCAGCGCGGAGGCCATACCGATGCCGTTGTCTGCGCCCAGCGTGGTGCCGCGCGCTTTTACCCACTCGCCGTCGATGTACGGCTGAATAGGATCTTTAGCGAAGTCGTGAACGGTGTCGTTGTTTTTCTGCGGCACCATGTCGAGGTGCGCCTGCAGCGCCACAGGTTTGCGGTTTTCCATGCCCGGCGTAGCAGGCTTGCGAATCAGGATATTCCCCACCTGGTCACGTTCGACGTGCAGGCCTTTTTCTTTTGCCCAGGACAGGATGTGTTCCGCCAGCGCTTCTTCATGGTAGGACGGATGCGGAATAGAACAGATTTTGGCAAAAATATCCCACAGCGGCTGTGGCGATAATTGAGACAATTCAGACACGTTGAGTCTCCCTGGAGTCGTTTTTTTGGCTGACCGGTTACGTTTTTAGCCGGGTTCAGATACACCACAAGCACGGCTTGCGCGATGTCCTGAGAATACCACTTTCTTTTGTTGCGTGAAGGCTGAATACGAGCAAAATCGGCTGCCAATGGCCTGCGGCACTGGTTTTTAGTGCGTCAGATCTCTATAATCTCGCGCAACCAAAACTCCTTCGAATACTTTTTAAGCCGTTATTTACAGGCCGGGACACTTCACATGAGCGAAAAATACGTCGTCACCTGGGACATGTTGCAGATTCACGCCCGCAAACTGGCTCAGCGTCTGCTGCCAGCCGAACAGTGGAAAGGCATTATTGCCGTTAGCCGTGGTGGCCTGGTGCCGGGCGCGCTGCTGGCTCGTGAACTGGGTATTCGCCATGTTGATACCGTTTGCATCTCCAGCTACGACCACGACAACCAGCGTGAGCTGACCGTGCTGAAGCGTGCGGAAGGCGACGGCGAAGGCTTCATTGTGATCGATGACCTGGTCGACACCGGTGGTACCGCGGTGGCCATTCGCGAAATGTATCCGAAAGCACACTTCGTCACTATCTTCGCCAAACCAGCCGGTCAGCCGCTGGTGGACGATTACGTGATTGATATCCCGCAGGACACCTGGATTGAGCAGCCGTGGGATATGGGCGTGGTGTTTGTGCCGCCGTTGGCTGGCCGTTAATCCCCCGTATTTGAGCTTTGTCATTTATTTGGCGCCCGGCATAGCCGGGCGTTTGTGTTATTTGGACCGTATCAGGCTACAATAGCGACGTTTCTCGTATTCATGGAGGCAGTGAAACGATGTCGCAGGCCAACCTCAGCGAAACCCTCTTTAAGCCCAGATTCAAACACCCGGAAACGTCCACGCTTGTCCGTCGCGCGCGGCATACCGCCACGCCCGCGATTCAGTCCGCGCTGGACGGCAAAAACGTGCCCCACTGGTACCGCATGATCAACCGCCTGATGTGGATCTGGCGCGGGGTTGATCCGCGTGAAATCCTTGAAGTCCAGGCACGGATTGCCTGCACCGACGCCGAACGTACCAATGATGAGCTGTTTGATACCGTGATGGGTTATCGTGGAGGAAACTGGATCTACGAATGGTCCAAGCAGGCGATGCTCTGGCAGCAGCGCGCGGGCCAGGAAACGGACGAAGAGAAAATCGGCAAATGCTGGCTGCAGGCGGCGAATCTCTACAGCATTGCGGCCTACCCGCACCTGAAAGGGGACGCGCTGGCGGAACAGGCTCAGGTGCTGGCTAACCGGGCTTATGAAGAGGCCGCGCCCCGGCTGTCCGGCGGGCTGCGTGAGCTTGAGTTTCCAATGACCGGCGGCGGCACCATCAGCGGCTTCCTGCACATGCCAAAAGGGGCAGAAGGGCCATTCCCGACCGTGCTGATGTGCGGCGGCCTTGACGCCTTACAGAGCGATTATTACAGCCTGTTTGAGAAATATTTTGCCCCGCAGGGCATTGCAATGCTGACCATCGACATGCCGTCAGTGGGCTTCTCCTCTAAGTGGAAACTGACCCAGGATTCCAGCGTGCTGCACCAGCACGTGCTCAAAGCGCTCCCGAATATTCCGTGGGTTGACCACACTCGAGTTGCAGCATTTGGCTTCCGCTTTGGCGCCAATGTTGCCGTGCGGCTGGCCTACCTCGAAGCGCCGCGTCTGAAAGCCGTCGCCTGCCTTGGGCCGGTGGTGCACTCCCTGCTGAGCGACCCGCAGCGCCAGGCCAACGTGCCGGAAATGTATATCGACGTGCTGGCGAGCCGCCTGGGAATGACCAGCATCTCCGATAGCGCGCTGAGCGTGGAGCTAAACCGCTACTCCCTGAAAACGCAGGGCTTGCTCGGCCGCCGCTGCCCAACGCCGATGCTATCCGGTTTTTGGGAAAATGACCCGTTCAGTCCGGAAGAAGAATCCCGTTTAATCACTTCGTCATCTGCCGACGGCAAATTACTCCAGATCCCGTTCAAGCCGGTGTATCAAAATTTTGACAAGGCGCTCAAAGAAATTACCGGCTGGGTGAAACAAAGATTACGTTAAATATTTGCTAAATGACGACGGTTTGCTAAAACAGTTGCTTCACAACAGGAGATCGTAATGACGTTACCGAGTGGACACCCGAAAAGTAGACTGATCAGAAAGTTCGCCTCGCTTGGCCCGTATATCCGGGAAGAGCAGTGTGAAGACAACCGTTTCTTCTTCGATTGCCTGGCGGTGTGCGTTAACGTAAAGCCCGCACCGGAGAAACGCGAGTTTTGGGGATGGTGGATGGTGCTGGAAGCCCAGGAAAAGCAATTTACCTACACCTGGCAATTCGGCCTCTTTGATAAAGATGGCAAATGGACAGCCACCCCGGCAAAAGATAAAGAAGTGGATGAAAAACTGGAGCAGACGCTGCGCGGTTTCCACGGACGCCTGAAAGATTTACTCGCCACCCTTGAGCTTGGGCTGGTGCCTGCCGAGAACTTTGCGGAAAAGCCGCTTAAACTCTCCGCCTGAAAATAAAAAATCCCCGTCAACCTGACGGGGATTTTTTTGTCCGCAGTATCGCGAATTAGAACTGGTAAACCAGGCCTACTGCAACAACGTCGTCGTTGTTGAGCTTCAGCTTGTTGTTGTCGCTCAGCTGGTTGATTTTGTAATCAACAAAGGTAGACATGTTTTTGTTGAAGTAGTAAGTCGCTGCTACGTCGATGTATTTCACCAGATCCGCATCGCCCACGCCTTCAATATCTTTCGCTTTAGACTGCACGTAACCGATGGATGGACGCAGGCCGAAGTCGAACTGGTACTGAGCAATGGCTTCGAATGCCTGGTTTTTGTTAGCGAAACCGCTCACTTTGGTGGACACGCCATTGATGAGGGACGTCCCGCTCAGCACGGTCATGTTGCTGGTTTCAGCGTAGATAGCGGCCAGGTAAACGTTGTTTTTGTCGTATTTCAGACCGGTGGTCCAGGCTTCAGCTTTGTCGCCTTTACCGAACGCGCCAGTTTTCTGCAGGTTGGTACGGCTAGAGTTCGCGTATGCAGCCCCTACGCTCAGACCGGTGTCAGCGATGTCGTAAGACAGGCTGGTGCCGAAGCCGTCGCCGTTCTGTTTGGACGTATCACGACCGTCGTTCTGGTTCTTGCCCTGGTATTGCAGAGCCATCTTCAGGCCGTCAACCAGACCGAAGAAGTTATTGTTACGGTAGGTCGCCAGGCCGTTAGCGCGGCCGGTCATGAAGTTGTCGGTTTTAACGAAAGAGTCGTCGCCGAACTCTGGCATCATATCGGTGTAAGAGGCGATGTTATACAGCACGCCGTAGTTACGACCGTAGTCGAAGGAGCCAAAGTTACCGGCTTTCAGGCCAGCAAATGCCAGACGCGTTTTTGCTGCGGTTGGATCACCTTCAACTTTGTTGCCGGCAATCTGGTATTCCCACTGACCGAAACCGGTCAACTGGTCGTTAATCTGGGTTTCGCCTTTGAAGCCGAAACGAGCGTAGGTTTGGTCACCATCAGCGCTGTTGTTATCGCTGAAGTAATGTTCGGCTTTTACGCGTCCGTACAGGTCCAGCTTGTTGCCGTTCTTGTTATAAACTTCAGCTGCCTGAGCCGCAGAAGCCGCCATGATGCCCATTACCACTAATGCCAGTGTGCTCTTTTTCATTTGTTATCCCAAGAATGATGAACGCTTGCAAAATTGTTCTGGGAGTCGGGCTCCCGCTAAAAACAGGAAGGGTTTTATCGTTCTCAGATTAAAGATTTATGACAATTTAGGAGAAAGATTAAATAAACGTAATAAAGTTTATATGTCATAAAAATGTAAAATATATCCGATATCGTCAGCGATCCTTTCTCGCGGATTAGTCCTTTTCCCACGCCGCCTGTTGGCAAGCCGCGCGACTCCTGTTACAACGTCATCTGGCTTTTTAATTTCCCTTTTTTTGTAGAAACGGCAGAGAATCATGAGTGACAGCCAGACGCTGGTCGTAAAACTAGGCACCAGCGTATTAACCGGTGGCTCCCGCCGCCTGAACCGCGCCCATATTGTTGAACTGGTTCGCCAGTGTGCCCAGCTGCACGCGGCGGGGCATCGTATTGTGATTGTGACCTCCGGGGCGATTGCCGCCGGGCGTGAACACCTCGGCTACCCCGAACTCCCCGCCACCATCGCATCCAAGCAGCTGCTGGCCGCGGTAGGGCAAAGTCGCCTGATTCAGCTCTGGGAGCAACTGTTCTCTATTTACGGCATTCACGTCGGGCAGATGCTGCTGACCCGCGCCGATATGGAAGATCGCGAACGTTTCCTTAATGCCCGCGACACGCTCAGAGCGCTGTTAGATAACAATATTGTGCCGGTCATTAATGAAAACGACGCTGTGGCGACGGCAGAAATCAAAGTCGGCGATAATGACAACCTTTCCGCACTGGCCGCGATTCTGGCCGGGGCCGACAAACTGCTGCTGCTCACCGACCAGCAGGGCCTGTACACCGCTGACCCGCGTAATAACCCGGAAGCGGAACTGATTAAAGAAGTGCACGGCATTGACGATGCGCTGCGCGCCATTGCGGGCGACAGCGTGTCCGGCCTCGGCACGGGCGGTATGGGCACCAAGCTCCAGGCCGCCGACGTGGCCTGCCGCGCGGGTATCGACGTGATTATCGCCGCGGGCAGCAAGCCGGGTGTTATCGGCGATGTCATGGCCGGCAACCCTGTGGGGACGCGCTTCCACGCGCAGCAGTCGCCGCTGGAGAACCGCAAACGCTGGATCTTCGGCGCGCCGCCGGCCGGTGAAATTACCGTGGATGATGGCGCATTATCCGCTATTCTGGAGCGCGGCAGTTCATTACTGCCCAAAGGCATCAAAAGCGTGAGCGGCAACTTCTCCCGTGGGGAGGTGATCCGCATTCGCAGCCTGGAAGGGCGCGACATCGCCCACGGCGTTTGCCGCTACAACAGCGACGCCCTGCGCCGTATTGCCGGGCATCACTCCCAGCAAATCGACGACATCCTCGGCTATGAATACGGCCCGGTGGCCGTGCATCGCGACGACATGATTGTGAATTAAGGAGCAGATCAATGCTTGAACAAATGGGCAAAGCGGCAAAAGAGGCCTCTTACCAGCTGGCACTGCTCTCCGGCCGCGAAAAGAACCGCGTGCTGGAAAAAATTGCCGACTACCTTGAAGCGCGTTCGGAGCAGATCCTGACCGCGAACCAGCAGGACGTGGATGAGGCGCGTAAAAACGGCCTCAGCGAAGCCATGCTGGACCGCCTGCAGCTCACCCCGGCCCGCCTGAAAGGCATCGCCGACGACGTGCGCCAGGTGTGCAGCCTGGCCGATCCGGTCGGGCAGGTGATCGACGGCGGGCTGCTGGACAGCGGGCTGCGCATCGAGCGCCGCCGCGTGCCGCTTGGCGTGGTGGGCGTGATTTATGAAGCTCGCCCGAACGTCACCGTGGACGTCGCCTCCCTGTGCCTGAAAACCGGCAACGCGGCAATTCTGCGCGGCGGGAAAGAAACCTGGCGCACCAATAACGCCACGGTAGCGGTGATCCAGCAGGCGCTGGAAGAGTGCGGCCTGCCAAAAGCGGCGGTGCAGGCAATAGAAAACCCGGACCGGGCGTTGGTTACCGAAATGCTGCGCCTCGATCGCTACATCGACATGCTGATCCCTCGTGGTGGCGCGGGCCTGCATAAACTTTGCCGCGAACAGTCGACGATCCCGGTGATCACCGGCGGAATCGGCGTGTGCCACATCGTAGTGGATGATACCGCCGAGATTGAACCGGCGCTGAAAATCATTGTGAACGCCAAAACTCAGCGGCCGAGCACCTGTAACACGGTGGAAACGCTACTGGTGCACCAGGCGATTGCCGACACCTTCTTGCCTGCCTTGAGCAAGCAAATGGCTGAGTCCGGCGTGACGCTGCATGCGGACGAGAAATCACTGCCTGTGCTGCAACACGGCCCGGCGGCGGTGGAAGCGGTGAAAGAGGCAGATTACAACGACGAATGGCTGTCGCTGCACCTGAATGTGAAAGTAGTGGCAGATCTCGATGATGCCATCGCCCATATTCGCGCCCACGGCACCCAGCATTCGGATGCCATCCTCACCCGCACGCTGCGCAACGCGAACCGCTTTATTAACGAAGTGGATTCCTCGGCGGTGTACGTCAACGCCTCAACCCGGTTCACCGACGGCGGCCAGTTCGGCCTTGGCGCGGAAGTGGCGGTCAGCACCCAGAAGCTGCACGCCCGCGGCCCGATGGGGCTGGAAGCCTTAACCACCTACAAATGGATCGGTTTCGGCGACGACACGATTCGTGCGTAATTGAAGAGAGGGTGATGCAAAAACCAGCAGTCAGTTTGATAAGTGGTTGACGCATCACCCCATCTTACTTACCCTTTCACACCGCAGCCACGCTCGTGGCGCGCCCTGAAAGCCGATATAGCTCAGTTGGTAGAGCAGCGCATTCGTAATGCGAAGGTCGTAGGTTCGACTCCTATTATCGGCACCATTTCAACTTCCTTAAACGTCCGTATTAGTCCATAAAAAATCTGATTTATAACGTTTTTTCTTCTTTTTATTCCATAGTAGTCCGTAATCATCCAGTAGAATCCGGTACTGAATGTGTATAGGATTGTGTATATGTTCCTGTTCGGTCTGGATTCCTATACACATGCCTTTAAACGATATGCAGATTCGTCGCGCTAAACCTGAAACTAAAGCCTATACACTTGGCGATGGGCAAGGGCTTTCATTGCTTATAGAACCTAATGGAAGCAAGAGTTGGCGGTTCCGCTATCGTTTTGCCGGTAAACCCAAAATGATCTCGCTGGGTGTGTACCCGACGATCACACTTGCCGATGCGCGCTCTCGTCGCGACGATGCCCGAAAACTGGTAGCCGAAGGAAAGAATCCGAGTGAGGTTCGAAAAGAGCAGAAGATTGCTTTACAAACCGAGTCTGAAAGCGCGTTCGAAAAGATAGCGACAGAGTGGCATCAAATGAAGTCTACCAAATGGTCGGAAGGATATGCTTCTGACATCATGGAAGCGTTTCAGAACGATATTTTTCCTTACGTGGGTACGAGACCTGTAGGCGAAATCAAACCGCTAGAACTGCTTAATGTGCTGCGTAAAATCGAAAAGCGCGGTGCATTAGAAAAAATGCGCAAAGTTCGGCAGCGATGCTCAGAAGTTTTCCGCTATGCCATTGCTACAGGAAGGGCTGAATTTAATCCTGCAGCAGATCTCTCCAGTGCTCTTGAAGTACATCAATCCAATCATTTCCCGTTCCTAAAAGCTGATGAGATACCTGATTTTCTGCGTGCTTTAGACAGTTACACAGGGAGTAAGCTGGTTCAGATAGCTACGAAATTACTGATGATTACGGGCGTGAGAACCATCGAATTACGTGCGGCATTATGGCAAGAATTTGATCTGGATAACGCTATTTGGGAAATTCCTGCAGAAAGGATGAAAATGCGCAGGTCACATCTTGTACCTTTGTCGACTCAAGCGTTAGATTTACTCAATGAACTTAAGATCATGACAGGGAACTATCGTTATGTTTTTCCGGGGCGGAATGATCCGAACAAACCTATGAGTGAAGCGAGTATAAATCAAGTTATTAAGCGGATTGGATATGGAGGGAAAGTAACTGGTCATGGATTCAGGCATATGATGTCAACCATTCTTCATGAAAACAATTATGACTCTAAATGGATAGAACTTCAGCTAGCGCATGTTGATAAAAATTCTATTAGAGGAACATATAATCATGCTCAGTATATTTCTCAGCGTCGTACAATGTTATATTTTTACTCGTCGTTTATTTTAAGGAATAATAATGCATATTGAGACGGTTTCTCTTAAAGGATTCAGAAACTATTCTGACGCTACTGTAAATTTTGAACCTTCCACATTAATTATAGGTGCAAATGATGTTGGGAAAACAAATCTAGTGTACGCGGTAAGAATGTTGCTTGATAAAAGTATTTCTGAATTAGATTTAGAGCCAAAATCTAATGATTTTCATGTAAACCTCAAGGGTGATACTGTTGATGAATTGCAAGTAATAATAAAATTTAAAAATGTCGATAAAGATGCTGTCGTATCAAAGCTAAACGGGTATGTTAGTGATGGAAAAAATACATATATAAAATATGTGGCTTATCGAAATGATTTATCATATAAGATCTTTATTGGGCATGATGAAGATAATTATGATGAAATAACGTCTAGATTCTATCTGAAGTATCTTAGTATGAGATATATTAAATCACAAAGAGATTTGGATAAATATATTAGCATAGAAAAGAGGCATCTTCTAAGACTTGCTCAAGAAAATAGAGAACAACCGCAAGTTGATAGTGATCAGCAATCCCTTAGAGATTTAAATACTCTATTGGAAAATGTTAACTCTAAAGTTAAGGAAATAAGCTATGTCAAACAGGCAACAGCTGAATTGAATTCAGAGTTAAGAAAACTATCATACAACTATGAACGTTTAAATATCGAATTGGATTCAGGCGCAATAGGTGTTGATCAGTTCATTGAAAAGCTAGAGTTAAGTTCAAACTCAAACGGACATAAACTCCTTCTTGGAGGCGATGGATTGAATAATCAGATATTATTAGCTCTCTGGAAGTCAAAAAGTGTCAGGGAACATGACGAAAATAGTGAGGTGGTAATATATTGCATTGAGGAGCCAGAGGCGCACTTATACCCTCATCAACAACGTAAACTATCTGAGTATCTTACAAGTAAATTACCTGGACAATCAATTGTAACAACACATTCCCCTCAAATAGCAGTAAATTATCAGCCTGATTCAATTATAAAAATATACTCTCGAAATGGAGCCTCTTTTGCAGCAAGTAATGGATGTTCAAAATGTGTGAGCCAAGCTTGGGATAAAATGGGTTATCGCATAAGCATCATTCCTGCGGAAGCATTCTTTGCCGATGTGGTTTTTTTAGTTGAAGGTCCCTCCGAGCTGATTTTCTATAACGAACTGGCAAAAGCTTTAGGGTACAATTTAGACTTCTATAATATAAGTATTTTATCAGTTGATGGAGTACAATTTGAGGTTTATAAAAATATATTAAAATCTTTTAATATAAAATATGTTGTTAGGACAGATAATGATGCTGGAAAGGTCCCTCATAAAGATGAATATCAATATTCAGGGATCAATAGAGGCCGCCATTTATGCGGACTTCCACCGTTAAAGAATGAATTAGCAAAAATAGAACAATCTCAATTAAGCACTCAGTGGATTGCGCAGTCACCAATTTTAAATGCTAATGCAGTTTTTCTATCATTTACGGATCTTGAGGGAGATTTGTGTCAGGAGTTTTCAGCGCATGTTCTTGAATATAGCGGTAAAGAAAATATAAATGAAGCTGCTAATTATTTGAGAGATAAAAAAGCAACACGCATGCGTGAATTGATAGCCCTTAAGAGGGAAAATCTAACTGAACTTGCAACTGGAGATCTTGTTCGGCCATTGCATATGGCTATCTCTTTGGCTAAAGGGGAAATCTAATGATCCAATTCACAGAGGAACAGCAAAATGCCATAGATTTTCCTAGCAATATGGTTTTAACCGCGTGCCCTGGTAGTGGAAAAACTACTGTAGTAATTGAAAAAATAGCAATAGATTTGAGGGGGATGAAAAACTTTCAAGGAGTTATTGCAATATCTCATACTAATAAAGCTAGTGACGAATTATTAAAAAGATCAAAAAAATTTATAGTAGATGTGAAATCTAGTTTCTTTGGAACGATTGATAAATTCTTTTTGCGTGAAATTATTCTAAATTTTATGAGCCATTTTGCATGTAGGCCTAAATCATTAAAAATCATTAAATTTAATGAGTTATTACCTGAGCAACAAACAAGAATGTTATTTTTGTTATCTGATGGGTATGTTATTTTAAAAGAGGATGTGAATGCGCTAAATGAAGTCTACACCCTTTATTCTCATGGGGTATTTGTACTTGAGTTGGCTCCACTAGTGTCTCTTTTTATTCTTACGTATTCACCTGCTTGCCAAAGATATATCAAGGCGAAATACAAATCTATATACATAGATGAGTATCAAGATTCAGGTTTTATACAGCATGAGATTTTTAAACTGCTTTCGATGTTTGGTATTAAAGCAGTTGCAGTAGGCGATGCTGATCAATCTATTCATGAATACGCCAAGAAAAACTCAAAATATTTGATTGAGCTCAAAAATGGCGATAATGAATTTGAACCGTTTGAATTAACAATAAATCATCGTTGCCATTATTCTATTGTTAATTATGCTTCAAGGTTGATAAGGCCTGAATGTACTCTGATTGCAGGTGATGATATACAAGTCTATCGAGCTTGTATACCAGGGTATTTTGAAGAAATTGCCTCATGGATTGATAGTGGATTAGAGTCAATAAAAAATTCCTTTAAAATAAAACATAACAATCAAATTGCTATCCTTACGGTAAGCAATAAAAGTGTTTCATATATATCCTCCTGTCTTAAAGTTCAAAATAGAGCTTATGTGGATGATAAATTATCAAAACTAGGCACTGATATTTCTAGGGTGATTATAGATTTATTACACTATAGGTATAATAATAATCACACAGCACAAGATATTATAGATAATTATTCTGAAACTAGTATTACAAAACAACAGATTAAAGTATTGAGACGTGAAATTAATCTCGTCAGAAAGATTGATGATAATAGCCTCATAGCTTCTATTCGTGGAGTCTTAACTCTTTTAGGTGATTATAATCTTGAATCAATACATGTAGATGGAATTAATGAGGTGCTTCAGGTTGATGCAGTAAGGAATAATTACTTGCCGATTAATCAAAACGAAGTGCAGATTATGAACATTCATAAGTCTAAAGGATTAGAGTTTGATTGCGTATATCATTTAGATCTTTACGACCATATTTTACCTAAAAGAGAATATCCAGTTGGCAGTAGGGATGTTATTTATAAAAATGAGAAGCAATGTCTGAATTTACATTATGTTGCATTAACAAGAGCCAAAAAATTTGTTGTATTAGTAACATCAACAGAGCGCATTGGCTCGAAGGGCTACAGAATCCCAGCATTACCATCTCAGTTTTTTAATCGCGCAGGTTTGGATAATTTGTTTAAAAAATTATAAGTGCACTGTACTTTGCGCGCAATGCTCTCCCCGCCACGCCTGCCCGCTTCAGGGGGCGGTTTTAATGCAGGTGCATCAAGGGGCTCAGGCCGCGCCAGCACTGGTGCGGCGGGGTATGAAAAAATACGGGGAATAAATGCAAAACCATGCAGCGTATGCATGCATGGTTATTTTTATTAAATAAATGGGTATTTTCGGGGCGTTTCAGGCGGGTTTTTGTGGCTCAGTGTCTGGCCTGATTATCTGTCCGGGATGCCCTGTCAGGCCGGAACCCGATGGCCGTCAGGATATCCCGGTCGTCCTCCGCATAATCCACCTTAACCCCGCTTGCCAGATGAACGGATAAGGCTTCGCGGATACTGGCGGCAGCGCGGTCGAGGGCGCAGACCCTGACTCTCTCCGGCAGTTCGCTGAGATGCATCAGCTCAGGTGCCAGGGCAACGGCCAGCGCCGTGCCATTCTCCTGCATAAAGGCGTGGAGCTGGCGACGGATGCTGATTCGCTGCACGGCTTCATGGTCACGGATGTAGCACCCGGCAGACTGACTGACCTCCCGTTTTTTCAGGTCGGCGGCATCGCGCAGCGCCTGTATTTCCTCCGGCTCCGGGGCGCGACCGGTGAGCTCCCGCTCCCGGAGTGCCATCTCTGCCTGTGCCAGCCCGGCTTTGGCGTTCAGCCAGGCGGTTTTGCTTTTCTGGCAGACCTCAAAGGCCTGCTCCAGTGGTGTACGGTTCATACCTTTTCTCCTGAATCAGTGGCGCAGTGACGAGCGGGCGCAGTCCAGCACGCGACGGGGTGGCACTGCGGCCGCCGGAGCTGGCTCTGGCGGGGCGGTCTCTGCCGGAGGGCGTATCACCTCGTCAATGGATTCAATGGTGCGGAACGTGGCCGAGCAGAACACGTTGACGCACTGGAGATAGCTCTGTTTGACGTTATCCGACAGGTAACGACTGGTGCGCACATGGGCGGCCTTTTTGCAGTACGGGCAGCGCATCATGGCTTCACCCCCTGTACTGTTCTTTTCTGTGCCAGCTCTTTGGCTACGGCCATACGGCGAGCCGGGCTTTTGTAGAGTGTCATATCGACGCCGGTGAGCGCCGGGCGATGGAGACCAAGCTGAGAGATAACCGGCTCCTGTGCCATATCGAAGGTGTAATAGCGGCTCTGCGTCAGCACATGCTCGCCCAGCGCCTCATAAAGAATCCTGTGCGGATGCTCTTCTCCTTTCATCTCCAGCTCACGCATACGGAGGGCGAAAGCACGTACCAGCGCGGGGCTGATATCGTTCATTACTGCCGCCCATTCATTCTGTGCACAGACGGAGAAAGCACTGAGGTGCGCGCTGACATAAGCCTGCCCGGATGAACACGCGGCCAGCATCGCGCCGGATTTATCTTCCTCCAGTTCGGCAATCAGGCCGGTAAACTCATCTGCCAGTTCACGGCTGGCTGTGCGCTGGCTGTGCTCGGCTTTCATTTCCGGGGTCATCA
This sequence comes from Cedecea sp. NFIX57, assembly GCF_900177785.1. Lineage (NCBI taxonomy): Bacteria > Pseudomonadati > Pseudomonadota > Gammaproteobacteria > Enterobacterales > Enterobacteriaceae > Cedecea > Cedecea sp. NFIX57. The sequence goes on from NZ_FXAS01000004.1 coordinate 28,695, forward strand.
CCCCACGCAGCGAACGGAAACGGGCGCGCCAGCTCTGCTCTGCCTCGGCATTTTCCTCCCGGGCGGTCTGGCGTTCTTTCTCACTGCGGGTAATGGCCGCATCGATATCATTCAGCTTCAGCATATTCTCCGTGTGGGCGGCTTTTGCCTGGCTGAATGCTGTCAGGGCGTTATTCATTGTGGCGGTAGCTTTTTGTCTGTCCGTCTCGTTCACGGTTTCCAGTGCGGCGTTGATAACCGCGCGGGTGGTCTCATCCTGGGTACTGCCAAGGGTTTTCATTACTGCGGTAAGCATGTCAGCTTTCATCGTCGGGCTCTCTCTGTGTTTTCAACCTGACGCCATTCTGCCGCTCACCAGACAACAACTCGATGCATTGCGGTTGTGGCACCGGTGGCACAAACAGACCTTAAAAATCAGGCTGGCCAGAGAAAGGTCTCAGGAAACCCCTGTTTCTGTTTGTTTTTTTATATATAACTCTTCACCACTGTTCACCATAAAGAAAAAGATAAGTAATACAGTAAGTTAAAGGGTGAACAGTTGAGGGTCTGACTGTTCACCGTCTGTTCACCACTGTTCACCTCCTCATTTTATGCCCTGTACCACTGACTGAATTAATTTGGATGTTAATAGCTATTAATAAATGTTTATTGATAGTTGTTTTTGGGCTTTATTTTCTCAGGATGTGCGAGAATGGGTCACACTGCCTTTTATTGCCCCATATTGACCTTATGCCTGTTTTTTGACCGTTGTTGTGTGGTGGGCTGACACATTCCACCTTGTTGCAATGCCCGGTTTTATGCTGAGAATAGAGAGCTACCTGAAGCCGGACGGACACGCCCGGCGCTGTATGGACTTTATGAGGTAGCCCGATGCACACCGCTTTTTCTTCCCCGTCTTCTGCCCCTGCGGCTCCGCTGATGCCGGTATCTGATATCGCTCAGGAGCGTTTTTTACGCCTGCCCGAAGTGCTTCACCTGTGCGGCCTGTCCCGCTCCACGGTTTACGACCTCATCAGCCAGAACGCTTTTCCCCGGCAGATTTCCCTTGGCGGGAAAAATGTGGCCTGGGCACACTCCGAAATCACCGCCTGGATGGCCGACCGTATCGCCGCCCGTAACCGGGGTTACGACGCATGAGGATCCCCGTTCTGCAAAAAGCCCCTTTTTCTGGCTTGCGTCCGTTGTGTGTTTCCTGGTACAGTTTTCCTGCTGCCGCAAAATCGGCAGCCGGGCGTAGGAACCCGTGTTTAACTATGGCGACACCAGACGCGCCTTGCGTCTTTTTTTGTGTCTGTGCCTTGATGCACCCATTCAATACACAGTGGCCTTTTCGCCATTGTGAGTATCTCGTAATGGTGGCTCAGGCGGGGCAGCTTTCGGGCTGGCCGGTTCTCATAGTTACCGGTATTCCTACCCCCGTCTGGGCTACCACCCATGAGCGTAGGAACTCCGGTGGTAGCTGTAACCAGCTAACTATGGAGGCAGCCCTTATGGCTACAACCCTCACCTTGTCACACCCGCAATTTGTCTTTGTTTTCGCTGCCGTTCGCCGCGCAGACCGTAAACCCCGAATCTGTATGCTCCGCACCGTTGCCGGGGATGAGCGTGCCGCCCGTCTTGCCCTCGTTCGCGACTATATCCTCGCGTTTGCCGGTCGTCTGCCGGTGACGGAGGTGTGCGCATGAAACAGCCGACCCTCACCCTGAAAGACCTCGAATGTCTGGAGCACCTGCGTAACGTCGGCCAGCTCGTCACAGAGATGGCGCAGGATCAGGACTGCACCACACAGAAACATGCCCCGGAACAGCGCTTACAGCTCACCTCCGTGATTTATCTCATGACCGCCCAGCTCGACGGCGTGGTCGAGCGCTGCAATCACCGCTGGCTCACCGGGGAGGCAAGCGCATGAAAAAGACCTTAACCCCCGTCCTTCGTGCAGCGCTGTATCGCCGCGCCGTGGCCTGTGCCTGGCTGACGGTGTGCGAGCGCCAGCAACGTTACCCGCACCTCACCCTTGAAGCGCTGGAGAGCGCCATCGCCGCCGAGCTGGAGGGGTTCTACCTGCGCCAGCACGGCGAGGAGAAAGGCCGCCTGATTGCCTGCGCCCTGCTGGAAGATTTGATGGAGGCCGGCGCCCTGAAAGCTGCCCCGGCGCTGTCCTTTCTCGGGCTGGCTGTGATGGATGAACTTTGCGCCCGGCATATCACGCCGCCGGTTCTGCACTGAGGGAGAGAACAGGAATGAAAATGAACGTAACGGAAACCGTAAAACAGGCCTGCGGCCACTGGCCGCACATTCTCCCGGCGCTGGGCGTGAAGGTCATTAAAAACCGGCATCAGGCCTGCCCGGTCTGCGGCGGGGCTGACCGCTTCCGCTTTGACGATAAAGAGGGGCGCGGGACGTGGTTCTGTAACCAGTGCGGCGCGGGGGACGGGCTGAAACTGGTTGAAAAAGTGTTTGATGTCACCCCGTCAGAAGCAGCAGGGAAAGTGGACGCTGTGACCGGCAGCCTGTCGCCGGTTGCCCCGGCGGTTATTGCCGCTGCGGAGGCCGACACCGATGCCAGCCGCAAAGCGGCGGCTGAGCTGGCCGCGAAACTGACGGAGAAAACCCGCCCGGCCACCGGCAACGCCTACCTGACCCGCAAGGGCTTCCCCGACCGGGAATGCCTGACGCTTACCACCGGTCACAAGACCGGCGGCGTGGGCTACCGTGCCGGGGATGTGGTGGTGCCGCTGCACGATGTAAATGGGGCGCTGGTAAACCTCCAGTTGATTAACGCTGACGGCCTCAAACGCACCCTGAAAGGCGGCCAGGTGAAAGGGGCATGGCATACGCTGGAGGGACAGAAACAGGCCGGAAAACGGCTGTGGATTGCCGAGGGCTATGCCACGGCACTGACCGTGCATCACCTCACCGGGGAAACCGTCTGGGTGGCGCTTTCCTCCGTGAATCTCCTTTCTCAGGCGAGCCTTGCCCGACAGAAATACCCGGCCTGCCAGATTGTGCTGGCGGCTGACCGCGACCTCAACGGCGACGGCCAGACCAAAGCCAGCGCCGCCGCGAAAGCCTGTGAGGGACTTATCGCGCTGCCGCCGGTCTTTGGTGACTGGAATGACGCCCATACGCAGCAGGGGGAAGCGGTAACCCGTCAGGCGCTGAGTGATGCCCTGAAACCACCGGTTGCCAGCCCGTTCGACACCATGAGCGAGGCGGAATTTACCGCCATGAGCACCAGTGAAAAGGCGATGCGGGTGCATGAGCATTACGGCGAAGCGCTGGCGGTTGACCCGAACGGCCAGCTCCTGTCCCGCTATGAGTCGGGTGCCTGGAAGGTTATCTCCCCGGCAGACTTCTCCCGCGATGTGGCCGCGCTCTTTCAGCGTCTGCGCGCCCCGTTCTCGTCCGGGAAAATTGCCTCCGTGGTGGAGACCCTGAAACTGATTATCCCCCGGCAGGACGCCCCTGCGCGGCGTCTGATTGGTTTCCGCAATGGTGTGCTCGATACCGGCACCGGGACATTCAGCCCCCACAATAAGGCGAACTGGCTGCGTACCCTGTGTGAGGTGGATTTTACCCCGCCGGTGGAAGGAGAGACGCTGGAGACCCATGCCCCGAATTTCTGGCGTTGGCTCGACCGGGCGGCCAGCAATAATCCGGCCAAACGCGATGTGATTCTGGCGGCGCTGTTTATGGTGCTGGCGAACCGCTACGACTGGCAGCTCTTTCTCGAGGTGACCGGGCCGGGCGGCAGCGGGAAAAGTATTCTGGCCGAAATCGCGACCCTGCTCGCCGGGGAAGATAACGCCACGTCGGCTGATATCGATACGCTGGAAGACCCGCGTAAACGCGCCTCCCTCATTGGCTTCTCGCTTATCCGTCTGCCAGACCAGGAGAAATGGAGCGGGGACGGGGCTGGCCTCAAGGCCATCACCGGCGGGGATGCGGTCTCCGTCGACCCGAAATACCAGAACCCGTACTCAACGCATATTCCGGCGGTGATTCTGGCCGTGAACAACAACCCGATGCGCTTCACCGACCGCAGCGGCGGTGTTTCACGTCGTCGGGTGATTATCCATTTCCCGGAGCAGATTGCCCCGGAAGAGCGCGACCCGCAGCTCCGGGATAAAATCGCCTGTGAGCTGGCCGTGATTGTGCGCCAGTTGATGCAGCGGTTCAGCGACCCGATGAGCGCCCGAAGCCTGCTCCAGTCGCAGCAGAACTCCGATGAAGCGCTCAGCATTAAACGAGACGCTGACCCGACCTTTGATTTTTGCGGCTACCTTGAAGCCCTGCCGCAGACCAACGGGATGTTTATGGGCAATGCGAATATTGTCCCGCGCCAGCCCCGGAACTACCTTTATCACGCCTATCTGGTGTATATGGAGGCCAACGGCTACCGGAACGTACTGAGCCTGAAAATGTTCGGGCTCGGGCTGCCGGTGATGCTGAAGGAATACGGCCTGAATTACGAGAAGCGGCACACGAAGCAGGGGACGCAAACTAATCTGACGCTGAAAGAGGAAAGCAACGGCGAGTGGTTGCCGAAGTGCGACGAGCCCGAAGCGACATAACCTACACAGACCGGCATTTGCCGGTCTTTTTGTATCTGGCGACACCGAAGGTGAACATTCCACTGTTCACCCTTCACCGTATACTCACCCGCTAACACAATGAAAATAAAGTGAAAAAATGCAGGGTGAACAGAGTGAACAATAAAACCAGAAAAAACTTTTTTACCCCCCCTCCCGGCATCACCCTCCGACAGCCTGCGACAAACAGAACGGCCAACTCCTTGCCTGGGTGAAGAATCGATTGTTCACTCTTCACCAACTCATCACCACTTATCTTTATGATACTAAACAGAAAAATCATGAGGTGAACAGTGTGAACAGTTACACCGAAAAAAAGAATTTTTCTTGATTGGATTTAGAACGAAAAATGAACGCCACCGGCGATGTGTATAGGAGTGTGTATAGTTTTATTCTTCGATATTACTTTTTCTTTTAAAATCATTGTGTTGTTTTGTTTTATTGGTTCCTATTATCGCACCAGTAACCACGCGGGTTCACGCGATATTCTCCAAATCAGAAAATCCACCTTGTGCCATATTTGTGCCATTTCCTGCCAGAAATGCGTCAATTTGCATGGCGTGTTGAGTAAGGTGGTTAGGTGCCAGGTGAGCATATCGCTGAACCATTTCTATGCTTTCCCATCCTCCCATTTCCTGCAAAGCGCTTAATGGTACACCGGACTGAACAAGCCAACTTGCCCAGGTGTGTCTGAGGTCATGGAATCGGAAGTTCTCAATTCCAGCTCTCTTTAGTGCGGCCCGCCAGGCTGTGTTAGCATCACTTCGCATTTTCCTCACCTCTTTCGTTCTCGTTCCGTCAGGCCTAACCGACGACTCAGTGTGAACGAATACCCACCTGTTATGCCTTCCAACCTGATCACGAAGAACCTTACAGGCTGAATCATTAAGGGCGACCCCAATCGCCCTTAATGATTCAGCATCTTCCGGGTGAATCCACGCTACCTTTCTCTGCATATCAATCTGCGACCACTCAAGGTCGATGATGTTTGATCTGCGAAGCCCGGTGGCCAGCACGAAAACAACAACCGGCCTGAAGTGTGTCGGCATCTCGCGAATTAGAGCCGTCGCCTCATCACGGGTAAGCCAGCGTATGCGCTTATTCTTCGGCACGGGACACTTTATGTTTGGGGCCTTGGCAATCCATCGCCACTCATTGGCTGCGCACCTAAGCAATGCTCGAATGAATGCAAGGTGTGTTGCCTTCGTTGCCTGTGCCGCTGGCTTATCCTTAAACTCCGGGACCGGCTTGCCATTCTTCAGGCAGCTGTCACGCATAGACTCCCAATTAAGTCGATGCTTCCTGTTAACCATTCCGCTAACCGCAGAAAGAATACGGTCCTCAGTGATTGCTGATAACTCCATTCCTTTAAAATGCAAAAGCCAGAATCCAATCCGGCTTTTATCATCATCGAGGCTTTTCTTGTGCTGCTTCTCGTTAAGCCATCGCTCACAGGCTTCTTCAAATGTGCGAGCCTTATACTCCCCCATCTTATCAACGCGCCAGGCCTCAGCCTTTAGTTGATCGTGGAGCTCCTGAGCTTGCCTTTTGTCCGCTGTCCCAAGAGACCGTCTAATTCGGCTCCCACCAGGCGCAACGAAGTCGCAGTGCCACGTACCGGCACGTAGTTTGATTGACATGCTTTCTCCTCTGGCACATCAACCGCATTCACCGGCTGATTGTGGATCGGGTTCTTCAATGCTGCAATGCAATCCGTCTTGAAGATGAGGTAGCCGGTCATAAAGAATGAAGTTCAGATAAATATGGAGAAAGGTATACATGGTATACATCGAGAGGGTAATTTATATAAATCAGTGAAATAAACCATGTATACCTTGTTTTCAGGTATACACAGGGTGTACATGGTGTTCATTCTCTCATTAATCATCTGATGGTTTATTAAACAGAATGATGTATACCGTGTAGACTTGAAATCCCAAAATGTAGGCTGGTGTTCATAGGTTAATCTCATGTTTTATAAGTGATTTATTCTCTTTATGAACACCATGTATACCTTGAGGGCAAATTCTTTAAAACGCATCCACACTTTTCGCGTTGTGCACCCCTGCAATTTCATTAACATTGTTTCATAAATCGCAATTAATTGTTCGATTGTTGCGATTAATGGAACTTTAACGATTGCTATTACAGGGGGCATCATGAGCAAGGTTAACGTTAAGCCCGTTCTGCTGAACGGTGAGCAGATTCAGGCTCTGAAAACCATCCAGGAGAGGGAGCGCCAGAAGTCGGGCATGGGGATCGCGCCGTCAATCCATGCTGTTGCGCGCAAGGTATTTGATGCGGGGCTGTCAAAAATGGAGGCAGGGCAATGAGCTACTCAATCAAAATTGGGAAACACAGCATCGAGCTGGCGGGTTATGCCGGTAAGGTTGTTGCGCCAAATACTCAGATGGCCGCTTTATTCCGTGGTATGGCGGGCGAACTCACCAGCCTGAGGACAACGGCGCAGCAGGCCGAAGCTGAGGCGGATTTGCTGGACGTTATCCGCAATGATCCGGATCTGAACGAACAGGCAAAAAACCGCAGGGCAGGTGAAGCCCGGAACCCGGACACGCTCAAAGACTTTACCCGCGGGGTGGCAGCCGTAAGCGAGCAGGCCGCAAACATTCTCGATTACCTGAAGAACAAGCTCGCACCGGTTAATCCTCTGGCATCTGATGATGTTCAGGGATTCATGCGTGACAGCGAAATGCGCCAGGCATTCGCCAGGCTGGATCGCCGCAGCCAGGAAAAAATGCTTCTGTCGATGCACAGTGGAAAGCATCCGGAGCTGGCGGACGCCTTACTGAGGGCGCACGCAGTGTGTTCGGGACTCGATACGGAACAGCTAAAACGTCTCGGCTTCTCCCGTATCGCAGCAGAGAACGGGCAGGTGATTAGCGCGGTTGCCGATCTGGTCGACGCGGTAAGGAAGGATGTTGCACAAATTACAGCCGTCCGAACCTGGTATAACAATCTCGTGTATGGGAAGAACGACGATCCATCAGATGTACAGCCACGCATGAGCGGTCTTGATCAGTTAAGCGAACATGTCACCGCGATGCTCAAAGGCAGCCAGCGGCAGACACATTCAGAAGAGAAGCAGGCCGCCTGAGGGCGGCTTTTTTCTGCCCGGAGGGAAACACAGGATGCTGTTAAGTAAATCAGCCTACGCCAGGCATATGGGCGTCAGCCGGCAAACTGTTTACGGCTGGATAGCCCGCGGTGAAATTGTTATTTCAGGCGATAAAGTGGACGTTGACGCATCGCAGGCTAAACAAAATTCTGCTGGTGCTGGTGCTGGTGCTGGTGCTGGTGCTGGTGCTGGTGCTGGTGCTGGTGCTGGTGCTCATCACAATGCAATGACGTGGGCCCAGGCCGCCGCGTGGGTATGGGGGCATGACGGCGGGAAAGAGCTTCCGGCTGATATTAATGCTGGCCAGCGAATAGAGGCAGCAGCCGCTGAGCTGGGTTTTGATGTTCAGCACGAGCCCGATGAACAATTGCTGATTATCTTCCGGCCGGATGAAGAAACCCACAGCTTCTATGGCAAAGATCACATGGCTGGTGGTCTGCGTTTCCTGCGTTCCGAGCTGGCCTATGTGGCCGCAATGCATCCCGACACCCTGGATGACTGGAGCGACACAGGATTAAAGGCACTCTGTCTGCTGGCAGGTGAAAAACTGTAAACCCCCGGCCAAACCTAACTCCTCTAACTTGACACTTTTTCGTGAAAAACAGGGAAAAGTGTCAACCCAACCTAACGGATCCTAACGCTCACGCACAACAGCTGCAGCCAACGCGTAAAGGTCTGATGCGAAGCAGGGCAGGTGTCAGCCTGTTATGGTTTGTTATGCCTTACTAGGGAAAACTAGGAGGAAAGTGTCAACCGCTACCGCTTCAGAAAACTTCAGGCACAGCTCGTTGGATGCACCTGTCAAAACTTGTCACCTACCGGCACCGCCAGCGGGGATTTTTGGCTACATGCGCTCTAAGTTACAGTTGCTTCAGTCTGTTAGTTTTTACAAACCGTATAAACAGTTTTATTATTTGTTAAACAATAATTTTTTTTACATGATTTTCTCAAGTTAAAGTTAAGATTAAATGGCATGATTTTAATGATGTTTTTTATGAAAGGTGTTATTTTTAATAATTGCTCATGCAAATCAGGTGCAGAATGGAAACGTTTCATAATATTTTTTTTAAAAATCTTGATAGTTTTTTAGAGGCGCAGTCAGAATTAACAGATGACTTCGATTTAGAAGGGAAAATAAATAATATAATACCCAAAATAGTAGATATTATGAGATCTTCTTTAATTCGCTCAACAGAAGAAATGTTGAGTGAAAATCGCACACGTTCGAAAGAGTTTTTTCACCAAAATCACGTAAAATGGGGGGATGGATTTGATTTACTTGAAGCAATGATAGTTATATGTACGGAGTCTGGTGCCGAGTTTAATAGTTCTTACAGACCAAAGGCTGTTTTAGATGATAATTTACTCTTTGAGATTGTTGTTAGACACCACGCTAGAGCCTGTCAGATTTCACAAGAGATATTATGTCTTTTAAAACATGGGTTCGCAGATGCAGCACATGCTAGATGGAGAGCCCTACATGAAGTCAATGTCACTGCTATGTTTATTTCAAAACACTGCCAAGAATGTGCAGAGCGTTTTTATCTCCATGATGTAGTAGATTCTTATCATGGGATGGTTGAACATAAAAAATATGAACATAGACTTCAAGCGAAGGGGCCAAAAAATGAGGATGTTGATAAATGTAAAGAGCATTTCAATCTTCTAATTAAAAAATATGGCAAGAAGTTTGCTGATAATTATGGGTGGGCCTCCTATATTTTTCCTAACCATAATAAACTTGGTTTCGGTGCAATAGAAAAAGATGTTCAATTAGAACATATGCGTCCATATTACAAGTGGGCGAGTCAGAATATACACGCTGGCGCTAAAGGAATGAGAAACAGACTTGGTCTCTCTCATTCTTCAGATGATATATTATTGGTTGGGTCTAGCGATGCTGGGATGACTGACCCTGCTCATGCAACTGCAATTAGTTTAATGCAAATAACCACCGCATTATTATCTCTTGAGCCTACTCTTGACCATATTGTAGTGACCAAGATAATTCAAGAATATACAGATGATATTGGGGCCGCATTTGTGAAAGTTGATAAAAGTTTTGAATGAGAATTTGTGAAGTGTTTTGTTGAGGGTTGGTTATTATCTCGTTTTAACCATTAATATTAGGTTGATTGGCTCTTAAAAATAAAAATTAGAGTTTTGAGATCTGCCTTTGGTTTACATATGTAAAATAGTAGTAATATTTAGTTAACTTTATACTTAAAAAGGCAATGCCCATGATGTTTGCAGAAAGGAAAGAAAAAGTTGCAGAGTCAGGTGTTAAGCTCCTTAAGGAAATGGAAGCGATAGCATGTGAGATGCGAACTCTCATTGCAAGTATGCCGCCTGAAGATTTAATCGGATATATCTATGCTCAATTCATGATGCACGCGGCTTCTGATAGTCAGGATAAAGATACTGTAGATACCAAAGATTTAGTGAACGATAATCAATTCCTTCTTGAATATGTGCACGCCGTGCTCGCGGCAGACATTGCCCCTAAGGAAATTAGTTTTGATGAAAATAAATGTAGTTATTTATTTAGCCTAAGCAGGGATTTACGTCAGAAGGCTATGCTATACGCAATAGCATCTTCACTTGATGCAAAAGATAGCATTTTTGGGCCTGATACATCGACTATAGAGTTCCATTCAAAAACAGCATGGGTAATGCTTAGAGGGAACCGCTATCAAGTTTTAGAAGAAGAATTTTATAGGTACGTACTTTCGCCACATGATGATATTTTAAAAGAGGTCTACGGAGCAAGTGGATATGAGATAGCTCACGGTATTCAATCCATGGCCAATGCTATTCGTACAGGTCATACAAATGCTTTTGAAGAAATGATGATGCAGTTTTTAGAAGTGCAAGAAATTGCTTCGCAACAGAAAAAAAACATAGAAGAGGTTATGGAATCATGGATGGAAGAAAATGGAGAAAAATTAAAATCTGCTAGTCAAGCAGCTAGTGATATGTTCCGGGGGGGAATTACCAATGTTAGTCTTCATACTGGGTTACCAGACAAATTATTAGCGGATTTAGCCTATCAACGCGGGGAAGATACGGATTTCTTTGCCATTGGAGATTTTTCTGGTACTCCTTATAGAACTCTGCCTGCAAGGAAAAAACCTCTTATAAAACTCGATGCCGGTTATTATGCTGTAGACCCTTGTTTCATGCGTGATGCAGGATATCGGGCACTTCTACATAATCTTTTGCAGCGAAAGCCTGAATACAAAAAAGAATTCGAAGAACGTCAGAAAGCTATGAGTGAAGGTGCATTCTATGACATTTTGAGAGCACAATTTCCTACCGCTAATGTTTACCAAGAAATTTATTATAAGGATCCAGAAACAAATCAATGGTCTGAAAATGACACGCTAATATTAATGGATGATGTGCTATTTCTTATAGAGGCTAAGGCTGGTGCTGCAGCAACGATTGCTTCACCTGCTACAGATTTCAAAAGACACGCCCAATCTGTACAGGATTTGGTAATCAAAGCATACAAACAATGTGAGCGCTTTTTTAACTATTTGAACTCAGCAGATGAAGTCGTTATTTATCAGTTAGTAAGTGGTAAGCACAGAGAGTGTGGTAGAATTAAAGCTTCGAATTATAGAGTAATGTTGCCTATCGGATTAACTGTTGAATCATTTTCTCCATTTTCATCTTTCTGTAAGCAGTTACCACAAATCACACCTCTATTAGGTAAATATGGATTTGTATCCATGTCGATTGACGATTTGTTTGTTCTGAAGCGTTTTCTACCTTCTCCTGGGGAGTTTTTACATTACATGGAGGTGAGGCAGTCATTTGCAAATGTGAAAAATGCGTTTCTTTATGATGAATTTGACCACTTGGGATCATATATAACTCAGAATCGTTTTGACTTGGTTAGCATTGAAAAGTTGGCAAAAGAAAAAGGCAGTATGCTTCTGTGGGACGGTATGAGTAGTGTCATTGATAAGAGTTTTGAAGGTCTTGATTGGGACACTAAACCATTACCTACTCAGGATTTTCCAAAGGAAGTGAGAGATTTGCTGGAAGCGCTTGATTCCACACGTGCACCGGGTTGGCTAGCAATAGACAGCCATATCAGAAACTACGATGCACAAACGCGATCTACTCTTGGAAATATGCTTAAGAGGCTAGGTGATAGTTTAGATAAACATCCTGCACGCTATTTTTTGATTGGAAATGATGAAGAATCTTTGTTTGTTTGGATGCAAAATTACGAGAATGAAATAGACTGGCTGAAAGTTAATGATAAAGCAAGTTCAATGGCTCTTAACATTAAAGATGCTGCCAGACATAATTTTGTTATTGTAGAAGTGGATTCTGAAGGGAAATACATCAAGGCTTTTGGCATTGATGTTATTGTGCCTCAAGTGAAAACCGATGAAAATGCTCACATCTTCGAAGATGCTGAACGATTGATGAACTCTAGCGGTACTGAATCAAATTTTATAATGTCTTCAATAAAACCGGAAGACTACGGTAAAGTTGGCCGGAATGAAACCTGCCCTTGTGGAAGCGGTATAAAGTATAAAAAGTGTCATGGCCGCTGAATTCTAAAAATCATATAGAGAGAGCCCATTTTATGGGCTCTCTGAAAGCATATCTTATGTCGAATTCGAATTTTAGTGGATAATTTTATACTCCCTTTAGTAAAGTTATCTTGATGGGGGTACTTTTGGGGGTATCTCTAAGAGGTTGAAATGAAATTTTGTGTTATATCATGCTGTTAGGTTGTTTGATTTGTTCCTATTATCCCGTCGATGATATCGGTGCTCGTAAGCACTCCGAGAAAGATTCCATGATGCTGGGCGGCGCTTGCGTAAGTGTCAGGATGATTTAGTCCTGCGGGACAAGGCTGAGAAGTTGGTGGCAAGCCTCGGTCAAATCAATCTGGCTTTTATCGGCAGTGGTAAAGCCGGGGAGACTCGCTGATGCTCTCATCTGTCAACGGCTGGGTATTCGCAAAGAAAAGGCTGCTTTCGCGGCGCTGCCCTTCGGGTAATTCCCTCGTCTAAATTGGAGAGCAGTTTTTCCTCTCCATTTTCATTCAGTATGCGTCGGGCGAACTCACCACGCATGGCGGTTACTATGAACCCGCGTTCTCAGTCTTGCCATGGCGACGGTTCTCCTGAAGGAGCGTGATCAGGAAGAAGTGTTCTCCATTGTTTTTAAGAGTAAAAAGCGCGGTATTTCGACGACAGGGTTACTGGTTACGAGAGATGGCAAGATTTGGTCGGAACAAACCGGAATCAGTGGTCGGTTTGAGTCGGAACATGCATTTTTTGCCGTATAAATACTGGAGCTTACGGGGTTGCTTCGCTGCCAAAGCTATATGTGTACCCGTTTTAGCTCCATGGATTTTTATACCCCGTGTCAAAGGTCCACGCAATTGGGAAGAAGAGTCAGGTCCCGGACGGTGATATTCCGGGGGCGGGTCACCATGAAAAGCACGGCCTCAGCGACGTCTGAAGGTTGAAGAAGGGAGCCTTCCTCCAGAGCTTCCTGACGCTTGGCTTCGGGCCAGGCACTGAGCAGCGCAGTGCTCACCGGGCCCGGGAGGATCGCGCTGACACGAATGCCGTGGGGGAATAGCTGGCGACGGAGGCTGTGGGCGAAGCCCTGGACTGCAAACTTGGAGGCGGTGTAGACGGGCTCGTGGACCACGGGGACCACCCCGGCAACGGAGCTGGTGAGCAGGATATCACCCGACTGTTGCGTGATGAAATGAGGCAGAACGGCATGGATACAGCGGAAGGTGGCGTTGACATTAAGATTCAGCACTTGCTCCATGACGGCAGGGTCAGTGTCGACAAAAGGCCCACCTGTGTACATTCCGGCATTGGCATGGAAGATATCGAGCCTGCCGGCAATCCGGAGAATATGGTGGGTAAGCCCATCGACCTGGCCGGGGTCAGTGACATCGACGACCAGAGGAAGGGCGTTCTCCCCGAGGGCGGTGGCACTCTGACGCAGGGCGGTAACGTCCCGGTCAATCATGACCACACGGGCACCAGCGGCAAGAAAGGCGGTGGTGCAGGCGAGTCCGATACCAGAGGCGGCGCCAGTGATGGCGGCGACTTTCCCGGACAGGGGTAAACACGGTGTTTTCATCAGGAGTCTCCTTCACAGGGTGAGCGACGGACGAAATTTGTCGGACAATTCTGCGGCACAAGTGGTTTTCTGGGTTGTCGGGTGAGGCCCTGGCGACGGTAACGGGCCGGCCATATTTCTGCAGGGTGAACCCCGATGGCGATAGCGATGAGCCATTCTCCGCGTGGCCATGGGCGTTTAAGTGTGTTGGCGAGGGTGGCGGAAGCAAGGCCTGCCTCGCGTGAAACACGAGCCATGCTGGTGCCACGCTTGTGGAGAGCAGCGACCACATCGGCCGGATGCCAGTCTGTGTCAGTCATAAACGTTCCTCATCGTTGGTATTACAGTGTGTGATATTCCTCGGTTTCTTTTAATTTGTTGTTTTTTGTTGTGTTTTTATTTTTTTGTTACTTATCCGTTCAAAAATGAAAATTTATTTTTGATTTAAAATGTAACTATTGGAGTGTTTTTTGAGTCTTTGAATGTTAACAATGTAAAAAATAATTGATGTATTCATCGATCACAAAAATAGAAATTTTTGATTCAAAATGTCACTTTTGGAGCGTGGCCTTGCAGTGGTCATGGTCGCACATTCAAGGAATGAAAAAATCCTTAAGTATCTTGTTTGGCCAACGGGTAAAAGCGTTACGTATCAGAACCGGAATCAGCCAAGAAGCGTTTGCGGATAGCTGCGGGTTTGCCCGTAGTTACATGAGCAGAATTGAGAGAGGTAGCTCTAATGCCTCGCTGGATGCGATAGAGAGGCTTGCAAAAGCCCTCCATGTTGAGCCATGGCAACTACTGGTTACAGATGTTACCGAAGATAGCGATCCTGCAGTATTGGTTCCCTATGCTGCAGACGGTACATGCTTTAATCCTGGTTTGGCGAGTTCACGTGATGGTTCGTTTAGCGTTGGTGCTAAAACAGCTCAAAAACGCTTTCACAATTTTTCTGAAGCGCTTGAATATCTTCGTAGTATGGATACAGCAAAATGGCGTAGACCGAATGCCAGTGGTAACTGGGGCATTGTTTCTGCGGTTAAATGGGATAGGCTTAAATAACAAGTTGATAATCAAAGCATATATAAGGCTCCGACATATAAGCACGTGTTCTCTGTTGTAGAAATGGACGTTCGGAGCCTCCGCACCTCCCATGGTTTTCTTAACAATCGGTTATGAGCATGACAGGAGTCGAATTTTATCTAGGACTGGCGCATGTTTTTTTCTGGCGTTAGGATCCACTTAAGATATGAATGATATGGATTACTTTGATCCTGATTCGTCTGAAGCGTTGATCGATGTCTTGTTTCTCACCTCCTCAGATTTAGCGTTCGATGTGCCAGTGCATTCTCATCGGCGGGGCCAACTGGTGCTGCTGGTGACAGGGTCAGATAGCGATGAGCCATTCCCCGCGCGGCCAGGGACGTTTAAGTGTGTTGGCGAGGGTGGAGGAAGCAAGGCCTGCCTCGCGTGAAACACGTGCCATGCTGGTGCCACGCTTGTGGAGAGCGGCGACCACATCGGCAGGGTGCCAGTCATTTTCATGCATCGTAGTTTCCTCTTAGTGTTGCAACTAATGGTTTCGTAAGCTTCCTTTGCATCTAAAAATCATGTAACTCTTGATTATTGGTCGTTTTTTAACCAAAATTAAAACAATTCATGAATTTTTGCTGTAATGCATTAAGATTGATGTGATCCAGTAGAGGATAATCTCTGAATGTTCAGACGCTGAGTTGCTATCGTGATTGGTAAAAGACTAAAACTTTCAAGAGTCCAGGCTGATTTGACTCAGGCAGAGCTGGGAGTACGCGCTGGTTTAGATGAAGAATCTGCAAGCGCTCGTATTAGTTCTTATGAAAAAGAGGTTCATGCACCGGATTTTAAACTTGTCTGTAAGATTGCTGCGGTGCTTGATGTTCCTGAGGCGTATTTTTATGCAGTCAGCGATGATTTAGCAGAGTTGATTCTTCAATATCATCGATTCAAAAAGAACAATCCAGATAGTAGTTTACTAATCACATCACAAAGTTAATTTTTTTAGAGAAAAAGGATGAGACATAAAGGTTCTGAGTGTGCGTTGTTTTAAAATTCCATTGTTATATTTTCATTTTGTTAGCTTGTTGTTTTATAGTTATTCATCTCCGTCATTCAATGTTATATAACGGGTGTGGTGTTAATCTGGGCTTTTTAAAAAAATTTAGCTGTTTTTTTTGAATGAAAATATTTTGGCATAGTGATTTTTGGTTGTTGTTCTGAAATTATCTGCTGTAGAGAAATCCTCCATCTTCTGTTTTCCATGATAGAACAGTAAGTATTCATTTGCAGAAGGTTAACTAAATTTATAATGTCGCCTCAATAACTATTTTTTATCTATTATAATGCTGTGAGTATTGTTAACTAATTTAAAAATAATAAAAAGTGTCTGGTGGTGTTATTCTGGTAACAAATGAAATTTCAGTGGATGTGTTTTCAACTAGATGCTGCACTAAATGTCTACCGTTTTTTTTTATCATTATCTGGGAATGAAACGATGGCGGTGCAATTTTTTGACCACTTATTACAATAATTCACTGCAAGTATTGGTATTTTTAGAAAGAAATTGAAATATGGTTTTCTCTTGGCAATTGTTTGATAATAATTATTTTTTTACAATAGTGTCTATTGTTGCGGGCTATAAAAGGGAATGTATATCTAGACTGGCCCCATAGATCACCAGACACTCCTTACCTGACCCCGTTGATTGACACACCACGATGTGAGGAATGCCTTCATGGTCAACGTGAGGACATCCCCATGAAAAAGCGCTTTACGGACAGCCAGCGTATGGCCATTCTGAAGCAAGCCGGGGCCGGAGCGCCGGTGGCATTGTAAATAGACCCGTTCCGGGGCTATGGGACATCAGCACCAGCGTTTATAATCCGGGCAGAGAGATTTGTTCTGCGAATACCGTGGCTAATCGTCTGTTGAGATAGCATAAAATCTTGCGACATCCGGGTTCCTGGTTGCCGTGAGCGACCTACATTCACAAAGGTTAATATGAAACAAATTACGTTCAGCGATCTGAAAGAACAAAGCGAGCAGGCCGCAAACTCCCCTCGCTTACGTGCCAATCGTAATCTCCATCCTGAATTGAGCGATCCTGTTCAGCGCCTGGCTATTGCTATGGAACCGGGTACCTATGTTCGACCTCATCGCCACCCGCACACGTTTGAGCTGCTGACATCCCTTAGTGGGCGCTTTTTGGTATTGCATTTTGATGACAAAGGCAACGTGACCCACCGCGTTGTGCTAGGTGAAGACTGCAAGGTGCTGGAGACGGATGCCGGAACCTGGCATGCGGTGTTGTCGCTGGATAAAGGTGGGGTTATTTTCGAGGTAAAACATGGGGCGTACCAGCCGGTAGCTGAGCAAGATATGGCCCCATGGGCACCCGCTGAAAACGAGCCGGGAGCAGCTGAGTTGATGAAATGGTATGCCGTGGCGCAAGTGGGAGATGGCGGTTTTTCCCGGTAATATTACCGCCTCCACATCACATTAAATCTTCGGGCCTTCCAGGTGGCATTGGTATGCAGTGCCGCCGTGCTCGGCCACAAACCAGTCCACCGCGCCGCCTGTAAGGCGGTTGATTTCTACATTGGAAACCAGGCCCCAGGTTTTTTGGTCCCGCGAACCTTCAATTTTATAAGCGATCTCTTTGTCATTGATGACCGGCTGCACCACCCGGAACCAGGTGTCATCGCGGCCCTGCGGTTCACCGCCGATGTCCACGATCACCGCTTCGGTCATCCACTGGGTTGTCTGTCCGTTACCCACGCAGGTGCTGCCTTTATCGGCCTGAATATTGAAACACAGCTGGTCGTTATCCAGATAAGGCGCAGGCCAAATCTCCGAGGACGTCGTGGCGCTCTTATCTTGTGGCTCGCAGACAATGAGCGAAGGCTTAGCCGCCAAGGCGGGCAGGCTCAGGAATAGAGCAAAGGCGAGGTATTTGCGTTTCATTACCGACAGTCCATATTCGTAGTAAAAGGGGAAACTAACATGAAGACCGTTAATTTAGTGAGTACTGTTGTCTTAAGCAACAAGATTATATTGCTATTAAATAACAACTCGAGTGCTCTATAATCCCGGCACTCAAAATACCTCAGGGAATTTATAATGAAGTCAATTCTTGCTGGCAGCGCAATCGTTGGGGCTGCGCTTATCGTTTCATCCTTAATTGGTTCCGGCCCGGTTTTATTTAAGAGTGAAAATATTATCCCCGTTACCGGCGGTGCAGTGAAACTCGGTAACATCTACGATGAACACAAAGTTGTTTCCGTGAAAATGATTTTTGATGACAACGTCTCGAATCAGGAATTTTTGGAGCAGGCTAATGCGGATGATTATAAAACCGCCTATAAAAACAAGCTCACAGAGCTGGCTAATTTAGTCAATCAAGGTCGCAAAGAAGCAGAGAAAACGACGGCAGAAAGCCTGACGCTGACAAAACCAGCAAAATTAGAAATCACCACTGCAGTAAGGTACCGCAGCGAGTACCAGCCGGTATTCACCCTGGCACTGGGCACGAAAACGGTTGATTTACCGGTTGGCACTCAGCTTTACGCAAAATCTATTGAATCGGTAGATGCCTTCCTGAAGGAGCAGAAACCGCAGTTTGACTCGGCGCTGTACCTCAAAAAGTAGGGTATTGAATTTAGGTAACCTCCAGCTCTCTGCAAGTTTTTTGCTGTTTACTCAGAACGCGTCCGGTAATAATGACCTGGACGCCTTGCTTAATCGTTGCTCGAGCGCTGTACAGCTATCATAGCCACGTATGTTAGTGTTCACTTTCGCTGTCAGCGAAATGGCTTCCGTATCCAGATGCCCATGTCAGACGGCATAGTGCAGCGGGTAACGCCCTCCGGTGTATCAATTTCAAGAGGTGAAAAAGTGGGAAGCATTAAAGAGTGATCAACATTGCTGGCCGAGGATAAGGGAGTGTCCACGATGGCAGCCTTCGTTGTTGTCTAATTTACCCGGCCGTTAATTAAACGCTGACGGCGGGGCGAATGAGGTGGCGCTGGTATGGCGAAGCGGGGAACAGCTTTCACGGATAAAAGCGTTAGTTAATGTGGCCAAAAGCCTGCTGACTACAGGAAAATAAGTACAAAGCAAAAAGGCCACTGTAAACATGGACTCTAAATCAATTTTTCTTAAAAATATGAGTACGGGTTTTTAGCAGCTTGATCTCGACATTAATCCATCGGGTATGAAATGCTTTCATTTTTATCTTTAATTAAATAATGGTTAATATTAATTAATGCATTACATGTTGTTAAGGTTTTCCTGGTATGTGATAAACCAGCGCACAATTGCGCCGGAGGCATCATGTTTAAATCAGTCAGAAAAAAATCTTTTTTAGGTAATGGTAAAAATGATTTCGTTGAGGAGCTGTTGGAGTACTCTCCATTCCCAGTGGAAGGAAGGGTGTTGCCGGGCGACGATGGTCATTTATCCTTGCATGTCACAAGGCAACACCAAAGGGCAATAGCCTCAGGCGAGTACCCTGAAAAATTTATCAGGCATAATTTTGTTCATGGAATAAATAACTTGCCTGAGGTCGATAAATTAGATCATGAGTTATACAAGAGTTTAAATATTCAGGATCGTCACCTTATTCTGAGTAATTATCTGTATGCGATGAGTAAATTACCCACTTATGCAGGTAATAAAACATTATATCGTGGCACCATGGTGGATAAAGCGTTTTTTACTTCGCTACATACAGGGAAGTATTTGCAATCTCATCAGTTGTCATTTTTTAGTGAGAGTAAGTTGGTTTCTCATTCCTTTATTGATAACTCAGAGGGAAAACGTGTCCCAGTGCTGTTTGTGATCAACAAACCTCCCTTAAATGTTTTTAAGGAAGGTGTCCTTGATGTTCCATTATATTCAAAGTTAAAATCGGACTTACAAAAACTCGGTGTGAAAGAATCAAAGTTAAAAGGAATAGGCTCAGCCGAATCCTATAAGGAAGTTATTCTGCCACCTGGTGTTATGTTTATGATTTCAAAGATTTCATCAACAAAAAAAATTCACAAAAATAATATTAATGTCATTGAGCTTGTTTATAAAGATAAAACTGATGAGGTGTTCAACACCCCGCTTTACTAATGCTCGCTGAGTAACTAACTTGCTGAGCATCCTCTTTTTATAAGGGAATTTTGTTCCCTTTGTTTAACTACGAGCATAATTATTAATGAGTGTAGTTAATTTCTAAACCATTGCTCTTAAAAAACTGGGCATTGGTTCTCAGGGTAGTAGGTGCGGTAGGTGTAGTAGGTGTACTCTTCTTTCTGGCTCTTACCCTGCGTCAGTTGAATGGTTTTATCTTCTACTGCGGCGGACATGGCCAAAGCGTTGAGGTCTCTGCCCAGGGCTTTCTGTTTAGAGGCCTGGGCATCGGCGTCGGTTTAGCGCAAGCCAGCCTTATCTGGGAATTACTGACGCTATTGCCTGTGACGATCGCGGCTGCGTAGGCCATTGATCATGAATAAATACAGCAACATGATTATTTATTCATGATATGTGCATATGTCTGGCAATATGTTACTCGCCAGTCTGACAATAAACGAAATACCCAGGACAGAGAGATTTTTATTCCCGTCCGCCAGAAAATGTGAATTATGGAAGTGTTTTATAAGCAGATTAACACTGTTAAATATAAAGGTTATTGAATGCCGCGAAAAACTAATGCATCTAACTCCTCGCGGAGCACTGGTTTTGAAATGTAGTATCCCTGAAATAAATTGACGCCCATTTGCTTTAGCATAATGAGCTTTTGTAGGCTATCAACACCTTCTGCGATGCACTGGCTGCCTGTCACGCTGGCATAATAGATTAGACCATCAATAAGATTTTTATCATCGTGGTTATTGATAAACGTTTCTACAATGTAGCGATCAAACTTGTAGCTATTAAATTTTATCTGCCTGACTGGAAAGGCAACGCTATTTTTGGCGAAGCAATCATCCAGCGCAAGTTTTACGCCCAGGCTGATAAGCTGATTTAATACGGCTACCGTTTTAGACTCATAGCTTAAATCCACATTTTCGTTGATATCCAAAACAAGGCAGCGTATCCAGGTCGGATCTAGCAGCTGGGCTTTGGCAGTCTCAACAATTTTAAACAGGGCAGTACCCTCAGTGAGGGCCCGTGGAATATTGACTGAAAACTCCAGTTTTCCTGCATAGTTGTTTATATTCACCACGGCTTCTCTGATGATGTAAGCCGTGAGCATGACCCACGTTTCTCTGGTCCTGATCTCATGGAAAAAGTCTTTCGGCAACAATACGTTGCCGTTGGTGTACCAGCGGCAGAAGATCTCGAATCCTACGATCTGCATCTCGCTGTCTACGATGGGCTGGAAAACGGGGAAGATCAGACCATGCTGCAGGGCGTGGGTGATTTTTCTCTCCTCGCTGCTGAGCAGTCTGGTCGTTAAGCCCCTGGGCTTCGACTGGCGCTGCGTTTTACGATGCCGGCCCGGCAACAGTCTGGCCATCATCGGGTGAATAGCCGCCAGTTTTTTTAACCCGCTCGAACGCAGGTTATAGAGCGTTTTAGTACTGAAGTTTTTTATTGCCGCAGCGTCCTCTTTATCAGAGGTACTGAAAAGCTCCAGTAGCGTATTGACCTCATGAATTGTAAGACCTTCGTGACGTAAGCCGCCATTACGTTCCTCTTGCCTGGCTAGCGAGACGAGCGTTGGAATGCTTTTAATATCCTGATGAAGCGTACTTCTGAGTTTAACCACGCTGGTATAAATACTGACGATCCTGATGGTGCTGAGGTTGGCGCTTCGCGGCAGAACGTTTTTAAAATAACTAAAAAGCCATGAAGATGACAGGCTACTTATTATCAGGGTATTGATCTTATGGTGATGCATCTGTAACAGCAATATCAGGCTTTTCAGCGTCATCAGCATCTGAAAAGGATCTTCAGGAATAAATACAATCAGATAATTAAAATCATCATTTTCATTCTTTTTAGAGATCAGTCGGCTGTTTTTTTCCGGGCTAATCAGTTTTGTATTCATTCCCTTTTCATGGAGCAATGCAGAAAGGCCTGTTGCAGAAAAATGACAGGCAGAAAGTATGTGATAAACAAACTCAACATGGGAATGTTGAGATGGCACAGGCAATAACGGTGAGGTTATATTCATATCAATTATCCATTAGTCATTATTTTATATACCCGATGCAATAGGTTTTATTGCGTGGTATATCCTCGCCAGAGGTATTTTTGATATGTGAAAGCCTGGCCGGCGCAGCATGAAAGTTGTCTGCGTCAGGTGTTACGGTTTTGATGTGCAAGCTAAGATTTGCGGTGCAATGCCAGATTAATGATGCATGTTAAATTCCTTTTTAAAAAAAACGCTAGAGGGAAATCGCCAGTAATATGAATGATAAATTCAATGCAATGAATGTTTTATAATTATTTTAAGTGAAATCATCCCTGCTGGTTTTTTGGATTTTTCCTTGTTTTTGAATTTTTGGGAACGTTACTGTTTCACCTCTAGTTTCTTTACAGCGTGTAGAATGTCAATAGAAATTAATTTTAAAACCGTGATTGAGAATAAACTCAGGGAAAATTCCGAATAGGATTAAATATAAAAAACATTTAAAATCAATGCAATATGATGATATTGATGTTTTGTTAAATATAATTTCAAAAACGATTTAAGATACTTTATTAATATTTCACCCCGGCTCCCCACCAATATTGAGAGGGTAGCTCTCTTAGGGGCGAGCTTATGTGAATAGGCGATCGTTTCGTGAAGCTGAAACATAGGTCTTATGGAAGGCATAGCGACTGCCGGTTCTGATTCGTTTTAGTGAAATTGTTTAAAGGAATAAATTATGAAAATCAAAAATCTGGCTTTCGTTGTACTGTCAGCCCTCTCTCTGAGCTCGGGAGCGGCTTATGCCGTTACGGTTAACGGTGGCACCGTTCATTTCAAAGGTGAAATTGTTAACGCAGCCTGCGCCGTTGATGCGGGCTCGGTGGACCAGACTGTTCAACTGGGTCAGGTTCGTTCCGCCCGACTGGCAGCGGTAGGCAGCACCAGTTCTGCGGTAGGTTTCAACATCCAACTGAATGATTGCGATACCACTGTTTCCACCAAAGCTTCCGTTGCGTTCTCTGGCGTAGCCGTGACCGGTAAAACCGACACGCTGGCAATTCAGGGGCCTGCGGCGGGCGGTGCGACTAATGTGGGGATTCAGATCCTCGACAGCACCAGCACACCGCTGGCACTGGATGGGGCAACCTTCAGCGCCAAAACTACGCTGAATGATGGCACCAATATTATTCCTCTGCAGGCTCGTTACATCGCGCTGGGTGCTGCTACAGCCGGTACCGCCAATGCGGACGCGACCTTTAAAGTTCAGTACGAGTAATCAGTCAGTCATACAGGGAAATCACTCGGGGCCAGGGACGGCCCGTCATCTACTACGGATTTGAAGGTGATAATGATGAGAGGAATAAAGCGGGTTCTATTGGGCGTTCTTCTGCCCTCGCTGGCGCTGGCCGGTAATCGAACACATGTCATGCTGCCGGGCGGCAATATGCGCTTTCAGGGCACGATCGTTGCCGAATCCTGTCGCGTAGAAGCGGGCGATCGCCAAATGACGGTCGAAATGGGCAGGATCAGCAGCAATCGCTTCCACGCGCCAGGCGAAGACAGCGACCCGGTGCCTTTCGCTCTCCACCTTCAGGACTGTAATACCAATGTTAGCCGGCACGTTGGCGTGGCGTTTATGGGCGTTGCTGACGGCAAAAACCCGGCGGTACTTTCGGTGGGCGAGGGGCCCGGCATTGCTGAAGGCGTGGGCGTTGCCCTCTTTGATGCCGAGGAGCGCCAAATCCCATTGAATGCCCCTGCAAAGGTCTGGACCCGGATATACGCCGGGCCAAACACTCTCCATTTTATCGCCAAATATCGCGCCACCGGGCATCAGGTTACCGGGGGACTGGCGAATGCTCAGGCCTGGTTTGCTTTGACCTATTTGTAGCCTGGCCCCAGGTGTAGTGGACACAAACAACAACGACAAGGACAAAGGTGCGAGCGTGACAAAAAGCTTACTAAGAGGTCGCGGTTTACTGGCGGCGATGATGATAGCTGCGGCAATGGGCTTTATGGCTCGAGCAGAGGCAGGGGTGGCGTTAGGGGCAACTCGCGTTATTTATCCTGAAGGGCAAAAGCAGGTTCAGCTGGCAGTGACCAGCAACGATGAAAAAAGCACTTACCTTATTCAGTCGTGGGTTGAAAACGCCAATGGCGATAAAGACAGCCGTTTCGTGATTACCCCGCCGCTGTTTGCCATCAAAGGGAAAAAAGAAACCACGTTACGCATTTTAGATGCAACCAATAACCAGCTGCCGAAGGATCGGGAGAGCCTGTTCTGGCTGAACGTGAAAGCCATTCCTTCCATGGAAAAATCAAAGCTGAATGAGAACACGCTCCAGCTGGCGATCATCAGCCGAATCAAGCTTTATTACCGCCCGGATAACCTGGCGTTGGCCCCGGAGAAAGCGGCAGAAAAACTGACCTTTAGCCGCAGCAACGGCCAACTGATTTTAAACAATCCCACCCCGTATTACCTGACGGTGACAGACATTAATGCCGGCACCCGCGTGCTGGACAATGCGCTTGTCCCGCCGCTGGGAAAAACCTCCGTGAAGCTACCGGCCGATGCCGGGACCAACATCACTTACCAGACCATTAACGACTTCGGTGCGCTGACGCCACGGATGCAGGGCGTTATGCAGTAATTCAGGACAGGCCGTCCTGCGTTAAATAACAACGAAGAACTGACTGCCGGGCGAATGCTGACCGGAGGGACAATGTCACATCTAAAATATGGATTAGCGCGTTTCGGCTCCCGTCGCCCACGGCGCAAATTAGCTTCTTTTTTTACTCTGGTACAAACGCCGCTGGCACTTTTAATTGCTATGCAGGCCTGTTCCGCCCATGCGGATTTGTATTTTAACCCGCGCTTTTTAGCCGACGATCCTTCGGCAGTGGCTGATTTGTCCAGTTTTGAAAGTGGGCAGGAAGCGCCGCCGGGGACTTACCGCGTCGATATTTATCTCAATGAAGGGTTTGTCACCACACGGGACGTTAAATTCGAGACGGCAAAGAGCAGCAGCGGCCTGGCTCCCTGCCTGACGCGTGAGCAATGGGCCGGAATGGGCGTTAACGTGGCGGCCATTGCTGGCATGAATGCCCTGGCGTCGGATGCCTGCGTGCCGATGACTGAGCTTATCCCGGAGTCCACTGCCGGGTTTGATGTCGGCCTGCAAAGGCTGGACCTGACTGTGCCGCAGGCGTTTATGGGCAATCGGGCAAGAGGGTACATCCCGCCTGATCGCTGGGATAACGGCATTAACGCCGGTCTGCTGAATTACAATTTCACCGGCAATAGCGTGCAAAACGATCGCGGTGGTAACAGCAATTATGCGTGGCTGAACCTTCAGAGCGGGATCAATGTCGGGGCATGGCGACTGCGTGACAACACTACCTGGAGCTACAACAGCGGCGGCGGCAATTCAGCGAGCGAAAATAAATGGCAGCACGTCAACACCTGGCTCGAGCGGGATATTATTTCGCTGCGCTCCCGGTTAACGCTGGGCGACAGCTATACAGACAGCGATATTTTTGACGGGATCAATTTCCGGGGGGCTCAGCTGGCCTCCGACGACAATATGCTGCCCGATAGCATGAAAGGCTTTGCGCCGGTGATTCGCGGCATTGCCCGGGGCACGGCGCACGTCATCGTCAAACAAAATGGCTATGAAATTTATCAGGGCACCGTTCCGCCCGGCCCGTTCACGATTAACGATCTCTATGCGGCCACTAGCGGCGGCGATCTGCAGGTCACTATCAAGGAAACCGACGGCAGCAGCCAGATTTTTAGCGTGCCGTGGTCATCCGTGCCCGTTTTACAACGCGAAGGGCGCACCCGTTTTTCTCTGACCGCCGGGGAGTATCGCAGCGGCAATCGCCAGCAGGAAGAGCCTAAGTTCTTCCAGGGCACGGTGCTGCAGGGTTTGCCCGATGGCTGGACGCTTTATGGCGGCAGCCAGTTGGCTGACCGCTACCGCAGCTTCAACCTGGGCGTAGGGAAAAACATGGGCGTGCTGGGGGCGCTGTCGATGGACGTCACCCAGGCCAATGCCAGGCTTGCGGATGACAGCGAGCACCAGGGGCAGTCGCTTCGCTTCCTCTATAACAAATCGCTGAATGAACTGGGCACCAATATTCAACTGGTGGGCTACCGGTATTCAACCAGCGGCTATTTTACCCTCGCCGACAGCGCCTACAGCCGGATGAGCGGTTACAGCGTGGAAACGCAGGACGGCGTGATTCAGGTTAAGCCTAAGTTTACCGACTACTACAACCTCGCCTACAACAAGCGCGGCAGGGTGCAGTTGAGTCTGACCCAGCAGTTGGGCAGAACCACAACGCTTTATCTCAGCGGCAGCCACCAGACCTACTGGAACAGCAGCAGCGCTGACGAGCAGATGCAGGTGGGGCTGAACGCCGCCGTGGATGACATCAACTGGACGGTTAGCTACAGCCTGACGAAAAACGCCTGGCAGGACGGGCGCGACCAAATGCTGGCGGTAAACGTCAATATCCCGTTCAGCCACTGGCTGCGTTCCGACAGCAAATCCGTCTGGCGTAACGCCAACGCCAGCTACAGCGCATCACACGATCTTAATGGCCGGATGACTAACCTGGCCGGGTTGTACGGCACGCTGCTGGAGGACAATAACCTGAGCTATAGCGTGCAGACCGGCTACGCGGGCGGCGGGCACGGGAATAGCAGCAGCACAGGTTATGCCGCTTTGAACTATCGCGGCGGATACGGCAACGCGAACGTGGGCTATAGCCGCAGCGACGGCATGAAACAGGTTTACTACGGTGCGAGCGGCGGTGTGCTGGCGCACGCGGATGGCGTGACCTTCAGCCAGCCGCTTAACAGCACGGTCGTGCTGGTGAAAGCGCCCGGGGCCGGTGATGTCAAAGTCGAAAACCAAACCGGTGTACGTACCGACTGGCGTGGTTATGCCGTGCTCCCGTACGCCAGCGATTACCGCGAAAACAGGATCGCGCTGGATACCAACACGCTGGCCGACAACGTTGACCTTCAGGATGCCGTCGCCAACGTGGTGCCAACCCACGGTGCCGTGGTGCGTGCGGAATTCAAGCCACAGGTCGGGGTGAAAATGCTTATGACGCTGACCCACAACGGCAAGCCTGTGCCTTTCGGGGCCATTGTGACCGCCGAAGGCCTGTCGGTGAGTAGTATTGTGGCCGATGGCGGGCAGGTGTATCTGAGCGGCATGCCGCTGGTGGGCAAGGTGTTGGCCAAATGGGGGGACGGGCCGGGCGCCAGCTGCGTGGCGTACTATCGTCTGGGTGAAGAGAGCCAGAAGCAGATGCTGAGCTCGCTGTCGGTGCTGTGTCGCTAAGGAATAAGCATGACTAAATCTCTTTATATCGTCGGCATCGCCCTGTCACTGTTTGCCGCCTGTGCGGAAACGGCAGACAGCACGATTACGATTCGCGGCAATGTCCGGGATAACGCCTGCTCGGTTGCGGCGGAGTCAAAAGATTTCACCGTCGACCTGATGAACAACCCGGCCAAACAGTTTTCTGCGGTGGGGGCCACCACGCCGCTGGTGCCTTTTCGCATCGTGCTTTCCCCGTGTGGCGGCCTGGCGACCGCGGTGAAAGTGGGATTTACCGGCGTGGCGGATAGCATCAACACCAGTTTATTAAAGCTGGACAGCGGTGTATCGGCGGCAGCAGGCATGGGGATCCAAATCCTGGACAATGCCCGGACACCGATGCCGATCAACGCAGGATCGTCGGCTATTCAGTGGACCACGCTAAAGCCTGGTCAAACTAACGTGTTGGGTTTTTATGCACGCCTGAAGGCAACACAGCTGCCGGTCACCGCCGGACACGTAAATGCGACCGCAATATTCACACTTGAATTTCAGTAACCGGAGGCGGACATGAAATGGATTCTACCCGGGAGGGTGTTTGCCGGAGTACTGCTGGTGCTTTCTGCCACGGCGAAGGCGGATGACGTCACTATTACCGTGAACGGCAGAGTGGTAGCGAAGCCCTGTACGATTTCGACCCCCACGGCGACGGTCGATCTGGGCGATCTCTATACCTTTAGCCTGGTGCAGGCCGGTGCCTCATCTGCCTGGCATGATGTTGCGCTGAGTTTGACCAACTGCCCGGTCGGGACCTCTAAAGTGACCGCGACGTTCAGCGGTACGGCGGATGCCACGGGGTATTACGCCAATCAGGGCACGGCGCGTAACCTCCAGCTTCAACTGCAGGATAGCGGCGGTGCGACGTTGAATAACGGCGCCAATAAAACGGTGCCAGTCGATGCCGGCAGCCAGGCGGCGAGTTTTCCTCTGCAGGTCAGGGCGATAACAGTCAACGGCGGGACTACCCAGGGAACTATTCAGGCGGTGATCAATGTCACCTACACCTGGTCCTGATCGCAAGGAGGATGGAATGAAAAAAATCATCGCGTTATTGGCCACGGTGGCCGGTCTGGGGTGGTCAACCGTAAGCCAGGCGTTTACCTGCCAGTCGCTGGGGACATCCATCAGCGGCTCCGGCACCGTGAACGTCAAGGTTAATCTTGTGCCGTCCATTTCGGCAGGGCAAAACTTAGTGGTCGATCTTTCCCAGTCGATTCAGTGCAAAAACGATGCTCCCGCCCAATATACCGATCCGGTAAGGATCAAGTCCGGCTCCGCGTATCAGGGCGTGCTCTCTGCTTTCAGAGGGTCATTAGGCTATTACGGGGTGCAATATCCTTTCCCTACAACAACGGAAACTGCCTGGGTAAACCACACCTGGGGCGATTATCGTGGCTGGCAGGCCGTGCTGTATTTAACGCCCATCAGCACCGCCAGCGGCGTGGTAGTTAAAGCCAACACCATGATTGCCCAGCTTATTCTGGAAAAAGAAGACTCCATTAACGGAAATCGCCAGATCATCAACTGGAATATTTACGCCAACAACGATGTTGTGGTGCCCACCGGCGGCTGCGATGTGTCCGCCCGTAACGTGACGGTTAATCTGCCGGATTACCCTGGCACAGCGCCTGCGCCCGTCACCGTGCGCTGCTCGCAAAACCAGAGGATTGGTTACTTTTTGTCAGGCAACACGCTGGGCAGCGATAACTCCATTTTCACCAATACGTCAGCCAGCTCGCCTGCACAGGGGATTGGCGTTCAGCTGTTGCGTAATGGCGCCGCTTTAGGGGCAGGCAGCGCCAACACTGTTTCTCTGGGAACGGTAGGGACAACCCCGGTTAATCTGGGGCTGACGGCCACCTACGCACGAACCACCGGGCAGGTTACAGCGGGCAATGTGCAGTCGATAATCGGGGTGACGTTTGTTTACCAGTAGCGGCACACCCGAAAAGGTGAGCGAGCGTGTGACTTACATTCTCTCGCCCTGCAACATGATGGCGTGCGGGCTGGCGAATTTGTTATCTGCAAGTCAAACCTGCACGGTATTTTTCCCAGGCTCAGGGAAGGAAAGATCGCAGGAAGAGAGCGGGGCGCGGTTTGTGGTCTATCTGCCCGAACAGCCCTACTGGCTGCTTGCCGTCTTGCGACAGGTGGCCCAATTGCTAGATCGAAACGACGGCCAGCTATCCATGCTCATTTTGAGCCGTAGCTCAGCCTCGTGGATCTGGCGTTCGCTGCAGAAGTTAGTGAAAAAAGACGCTTATCTGAGCGGCGTGCGGGTGGCTCCGTCCGATCTGCCCAGCGCCAGCCTGGCTGCGCTGCTGCGGGGAGACTGGGATAACAGCGTTAGCCTCAAAAAACACGCCCTTGAAGAGGAACTGGTGAGCCAGATCCGGCCAGAGGGGCTGACCCGAAAAGAGCTGGATGTGCTGGTGGACTCCCTGGCCGGGCAGACGATTCAGGAGCAGGCGAAACAGCGCGGCGTCAGCCATAAGACGCTGTATGTACAGCGCATGTCCGGGCTAAAGAAAATGACCCATCCGTTGCTGCATGAGAAAGCGCCGATCGCGAGCAATCAGCAGAAAAAAGGAGACACAGCGGGGACGCTGGCTGCCCTTTCACCGTTTGAAAGGGAGCTGGTTTATGCCATCCACAATCGCCAGATTTACCCCGTATTCCAGCCTATTGTGAACGGTGGCTTACAGCTAAAAGGGCTCGAAATCCTTGCTCGCTGGCATCGAAACGGGCAAACCCTACAGCCTGCTGAGTTTTTGCCGCAGATCCGCTCCAGCTATACATGGCGGCTATTAACGGCCTTTATGCTGCAAGAGGCGGTGGGCGGCATTAATCAGTACCAGGGGGCGTATTATTTTGCCGTTAATATTCCGGCTGCAATTTCAAACAGCGAAAGTCTGTTCGGCATTATTAAACAGCTGAGCACCCGGCTGATAAACCCGTTCTGGACGGACAGGCTGGTGCTGGAAATCTCAGAAGATCTGAATTTGAATCAGCATCAGGAGAGCCGGTTCTTTATTACCCAGCTTCAGCATCAGGGATACCGGGTGATGCTTGATGATTGCTTTTCGCAGAGCAGCGTTTATTTCCCGGTGCGGGCGGTGCGGTTTAACGATTACAAACTGGACCGTAAAGTCGTGGCAGACGCGCAGTATGAACCTCACGCGCTGGCGCTGATCAAAAGCCTGGCGTATTACTGCGAATTAACGGGAAGTTATTGTGTTGCCGAGGGCATTGATAGCCGCGAGAAATTAAGGCTGCTGCTGGCATCCGGGGTACATCTCTTTCAGGGATACGGTATTTATAAGCCTGTTTTCAAGTTTGAATTACGGCAAATGATTGAGGCTTTGAAAAAAAGAGAGACGGTGCAGCCTATAGCCTGAATCCGCGCTTATTACCCTCTCCCTGGAAGGGAGAGGGAATAAAACTTATGGCGCTACTCCTTTCTCCCTCTCCCCTTTGGGGAGAGGGCCGGGGTGAGGGGCAGAACGATTCCCGAATGTTTAGGATTAGCGATTCTCTTCAATATAACGAGCCAGATCCGCCGGAGTTTTCAGCACCGTGGCTACCTCCGTCGGCGGGATCATACAGCCGTACACATCCTGTACTTCCAGTACCAGATCAACGGCCAGAATAGAGTCGAGAATATCGGACTCGATCAGCTCATCGTTGAAGCCGACCTTGCGGGACAGCACTTTTTCAAACAGGGCGAGAATTTCTTGTTCCATCTTATTTTCCTGGGTCATTAATTCGTGCGAGCCTGGGTATCCAGCAGCTTGCGGTCGATTTTGCCGTTAGGGTTCAGCGGCAAAGCGTCTTTAATAATGATTTGTGAAGGCACCATATAAGGCGGGATCACCTTCGCGAGCGAAGTTTTGATCGCCTCCGGGGCCAGGCCGGTGACGCAGAACGCCGCAATGCGCAACACGCCGCCGCCGGATTTCATCAGCGGCAGTACTACGGCTTCGCTAATGCCGGACATCGCCAGCAGGCGGTTTTCTATTTCGTTGATTTCAATGCGGTAGCCGTTCAGCTTGATCTGGCTGTCGTTGCGGCCCTGGCAATAGATCAGCCCATCTTCGTAGCCGAGATCGCCGGTGCGGTAGCCGCGGTAGTGTTCACTTTCGCGGCGCAGCAGCTTCGCGGCGTTTTCCTGCGGCAGGCCGAGATAGCCGCGCATGACGTTTTTCCCCCAGATGATCAGCTCACCTTCGGAGGTAATCTCCATGTGGGATTCTGGCATCATGGTGCCTACCGGCAGCACGTCGTTTTCGCTGTGCAGGATCTCGTCGGTGATTTCAATCACCGTGGTGGCGATGGTCGCCTCAGTCGGGCCATAGGAATTAAGGATTTTGGCCTGCGGGAAACGGCGGCGTAGCTGTTTTACTAGCGCCTTATTCAGCACTTCGCCTATGAACACAAACACGCTCAGCGCGGGCAAATAGTCGGCACTAAACTGCGGGGAAAGCAGCTTCTGGTAGGCGAAAGAGGGGGTGGAAACCCAGGCCGAAACCTTGTTGGTTTTCAGGCGCTCAAGCCAGTTTTCAGCGGCAATATCCTCCTTGGCGTTCAGCACAATGTGCCCGCCGGTGGCGAGGTTCGCCAGCAAAGGAATCAGGGACAGGTCGAAGCTGAACACCGCGTGGTTCATTAACACCGGCACGTCCGGCAGCGCAAAGTCCTCGCGCACCCACTTCATGAAGTGCCACAGGCTCTCGCGGCCAATCTGCACGCCTTTCGGTTTCCCGGTGCTGCCTGAGGTAAACATGATGTAGGCCAGGTCAGGTTCGGCCAGCACGCTGCCGGTTTCGCCGGTCGCCACAAACTGCTTCGCCACGACGTCGTAATAGTAAGGGGCGCTGGCAAGCTGGCAGATCTCTTTCAGCCGCTCCTGCGGGTAGATGCAGTCCACCGGGATATACGGGATGTTGTGCAGCAGGCAGCTGTAAATTGCCACGGCAAATTCGGCCTGCTGATGCCCGTATAAAACCACCGGGGTGCCGGCGGGCTGTTCGCACTTCGCATAACGTTGTGCCCAGTCGGTTGCGGCGACGGAAAGCTGTTGCCAGGTCAGGGCGGCATCGCTGCCGCTGATGGCTAACTGGTTGGGGCGCGCGGGGTCAAGTAATGCCGCACGCAGAAAATCCTGCAGTTCCTGAAGCTCTGGATGAAGGTTCATAGAGGTGACATTCCACTAAAGATGTAGAGGGAGACCGCGGCGCTTGCCAGCGTCA
Source organism: Cedecea sp. NFIX57 (assembly GCF_900177785.1). Classification (NCBI taxonomy): domain Bacteria; kingdom Pseudomonadati; phylum Pseudomonadota; class Gammaproteobacteria; order Enterobacterales; family Enterobacteriaceae; genus Cedecea; species Cedecea sp. NFIX57. The sequence continues at coordinate 61,346 of NZ_FXAS01000004.1, forward strand.
GAATTCGTCCAAAAAACGCGATAACCGGATGGCGTAAGCCGTCACTCAATGCCGGGCTGCGTTTGGCTGACCAAAGCAGCATGTTATGGGCAACGGAAATGGCGCCGAACAGCGCGCCGCTGATGACGTAGTGTCGTTCAAGCCCGTTCCAGGCCCCCATGCAAAAGAGCGTGCAGAAGATGCCCACGTTCTGTGCCAGGGTTTTGTTTTGACGGAAAAAGTCGAGCTTCATCAGATTCATGTAAATCGGCATAAAGACCACGTCGCGCAGCCACTCAGACAGGCTGATGTGGAAGCGGCGCCAGAAGTCCTGCGGGTTTTTGGCCAGAATCGGCATGTTGAAGTTGGCCGGAATATTCAGGCCAAACAGCCGCCCGGCACCGATGGCCATGTTGCTGTAGCCCGCAAAATCAAAATAGAGATAGGCGCTGTAGGCGATAGACATCACCACGCCGACGGTGAGGGTGAACGGCCGGTGGCTCCAGGACTCAATCACCAGATTGTCGATCAGCATCGCAAACAAAAACTTCTGCACGACGCCGGTGACGATTTGCTCCACGGCCAGTAAAAACTGTTCGCGGGTCAACCTGAATACCGGCTTATTAATGTCGCCGACCCAGGTTCTCCAGCGGTACATTGGGCCCGCGAGAATAATAAACGGCATAAACAGATAGCAGAAATAATGCAAAAAATTCTGGCCATCTTTTTTGCTGCGGTAAAGCAACACGTCAATGGCGCGGAAGGTCATGAACGACAGGCCAATCATGCCCCAGTGATTATTCAGGTGTAACTTCACCAGCAATAGCGGCAGCAGCGTGAGGGTGACCGCTTGCCAGGTTTTTAACCAGCCTTTCTCTTTCAGGGTGACGAGAAGATAAAACGCAAAGAATACCGCCACCGGAACCAGGTAATCGCCCTGGAAAATATATCCCCAGGCCAGCGCTGCAAGCACGGAGAATGCCGCCAAATAAGTCAGCCGGTAATGCAATACGCGGTTAACCAGCGCAAACAGCAGTGCCGATGAAAACAGAAAGAAAAAAAATGCCCCGGAGCTATACATCATTCATCCTTCAGAATTTTTGATATTCAAAATGCACTTTGATACTCATGCTGTCGTCCACGGAAGACCACGCAATCACCGTGATGCCCAGCAAGAGGTAAAGCACAAACAGGCGAACGGCTGTTTTCATCGTGTAAAGCTCTCGGCAATAAAGCGGTCCATGGCAACCCACGCCAGCTCGGTGGGATGCAGGCGATCCCAGTTCCAGCCGTTTTGATAAGGCTGGGCGTACATATCGAAATAGCGCACCTGGTTTTGCTCGAGATACGCCCTGATCTGGCGGTCAACGGGCTGGAATTTCTGCGTGTTTTTCAGCGCCCACGGGTTAAGCGGATCGACGATCACCACGAACTGGGCGTGGCGAGATTTGAGCAGATCGATACTGGCCTTGAAGGCTTCCATCTGGCGGTTTACCACCGGCGTTTCATACCATTCTTCCGCCGTTTTTCCGTCTTCATATACGCTTTTGTCCATCCACAAAGTGGCGGCACTTTGCTGACGAACCTGGTTCAGTACGCGGGCGTGAGTCAGCTGTTCGTTCCAGTCTGGCGCGGCGTATTTTTCAGCGGGAGCGGGCCACGGGCGGTGTGCTTCAGGCACAATGCGTAGCCATGCCAGCCAGTGGTTTTTTACCAGCGTGCAGAAGTTAGCAAACTCATAATTAACAGACTGCCAAATAACATTTGGATGCCAGCCATATATTTTCATTTCGCCCAGGGTTAAATGGCTGATGTCCTCTTCATCAATATGGTGTAAGTAATTGACCAGGAAAGGACGGGCTTTTTCATCCGCCATCAGCGGGTTAAAAATAGCGGCCGGGAAATGATCGGCAAAAATAGCCGGAGGAATAGTGTCAAAATAAAAACTGTCCGGCGCAAACAGCAGAACAATTTTACTGTTGGCATTTATATCGTTTTTAAAACGTGAGAGCAGCAGGAATTGCGTGATGTTATCGACATAACTATCTCCGTAAGCCACTACCGGCTGATGTAATTGCTTATTAAAGTAATTATATACAGCGTAATGTTCATCTTCGGATGTCGACACCTCAGATGCCCCAAGGAAAAATAATGCATTGCCTTGTAATGCATGGGAAATTGTCGCTATTTTCTCTTTTTGTTCTTTCGCCGTGCCGTCCATCGATTTAATCAGCGGCTGGAATGTTAGCGGCGCGGACAAGCCCGTCACCAGGGCCGGAACGCATAAGACCAGAACGGCAAGCAGCGCCATCAGGATATGTAGGCAGAGAGTATTTTTGATCTTCATTATTAATGTAAGGCTACATGACTACCATTTGTTTAAAATTTGTTATTTTGTCTCAACACAACAAATCGTCCCTGTGTACCGCTGCACTATATACCAGCCTTCCCCTCGATGATGAGCGTTGCTGTGTAACGGTATGTACAATGAACTTTGCGTGGTAATAAAAGTCTGTGGGGCTAAGCCCTGCGTAAACCAGGGCAGAGAGTGGGGATTATCACGGCGGTTTATGTCAGGCCGTCTCACTTTTCTGTTCAGATTTATGACAAAGTAAATCGACCATCAACAGATGAAAAAGAATATGTAAAATATTATCTTTATAGATTTTATATCTTGATTTTTTATTTTGGCGAGATTTTTTATGTTGGCATTTAAAGTTGTTATAAAAAAGATGTTTATTTATTTGTAAATTAACTGTGTTATGTGCGTTTTTTATTAATGGCATTGATTTTATTGGTTTTATTTTGTTTTTCATCAGTGTGTTTGACGTGTCTCTCGCTTCTCGAAGGATTAAAGAAAATAAAGCTGCATTTTCTCGACTGAAAGCGCAATATGCTTATCCGATCCGTTATCAGTTACCTGGAACCTTCGCCGCGAGTGAACGCTATGAGTTTAAAAATACGCAGAGCAAAACCTGAAGATGCCCCGCTTTTGGCGGCGCTGGGAAGTACAAGCTATCGCTATCACTTTGAACGGCATTGGGTTTCCGGGGCAGAGCTGCAGGCCTTTATTGAGCAGGAATACGCTCAGGATACGTTAACTGAAAGCCTGGCGGATCCGACGGTTAGCTGGTTTATTGCTGAGGCCGAAAAGCCCGTGGGGTTTGCCAAAATCAGCTGGAACCGCCCGGTGCCAGAGCAGGCGTTTTCAGGCGCTCTGCTGAACAAACTCTACCTTGCGCCCGGTGAGACAGGCAAAAACTACGGCAAGCTGATTTTCGACGAAATGCTCCAGCTGGCGCAGCAGCGAGAGCAGGAGTACTTCTGGCTGGAAGTACTGGAGGGGAACGAAGGTGCACGGCGCTTTTATGAAGCGCAGGGCATGCGCCACTTAACCAACGAAACGTTTTCCAGCGCCACGCAAACCAGCACCATTTATATTCTCGGCAAACGTCTTTAAACATCATGAAATCAACACTTTTATCTGCCTTTTTCATTGCCGCGCTTAGCCTGCCAGTCGCCGCCACGGCCACACCAAACGTTCAGGTAGGTTTCTCACCAGAAGGCTCGGCGCGGGCGCTGGTGCTGCAGACGATTGCCGGGGCGCGAAAATCTATCCGCATGATAGGTTATTCGTTCCAGGCACCCGATATTGTTCAGGCGCTGGTGGACGCGAAAAAGCGGGGCGTTGACGTCCGCGTGGTGGTGGATAAAAAGCGTAATCAGAATAAAGCGAGCCTGAAAGCCATGAACCTTGCGGCGGCGAACGGTATTCAGCTTCGTATTGACGGGCATTATCACATTCAGCATGACAAGACGATCGTTGTGGATGAGCGAACCGTTGAAACCGGCTCGTTCAACTTTGCGCCTTCCGCCGAAACTGAAAACAGTGAAAACGTGGTGATACTAAGCAATATGCCAGATATCGCCAGGCAGTATGTTGCCCACTGGGAAAGCCGCTGGGCGCTGGGTGTGCCTTTCAAGTTCATTCAATAAACTTTCTCCCCGTACTTTCATTTTGTCCTTCTGAGCCTCGCGGAAAACCTGATTGATGTTTTAATTGTTATGTTATAACGTTTGTTTTTTTTCGTGTAAGGAATACACAGGGGAACAATATGATCATGAAAAAATCGGCGTTTATTCTGGGCATGGGCGTGTTGTTGGCGAGCCATCAGGTGCTGGCGCACGGCCACCATCACGGCAAACCGCTTACGGAAGTGGAACAAAAGGCGAGCGAAGGGATCTTTGACGACGTTAACGTGAAAGATCGTGCGCTGTCCGACTGGGACGGGATCTGGCAGTCGGTCAATCCCTTGCTGCTCAGCGGCGACCTCGATCCGGTGCTGGAGAAAAAAGCCAAAAAGAGCGGCAAAAGCCTGGCGGAGTATCGCGCGTATTATCAAAAGGGCTATGCGACAAACGTGGAGATGATTGGGATTGAGAATAACGTCATCGAGTTTCACGTCGGCAAAGAGATACAAAGCTGCCATTACGACTATGCCGGGCACAAAATCCTGACCTACACCTCGGGAAAGAAGGGCGTTCGCTACCTGTTTGAGTGCAAAGACGCGCAGTCCAAAGCGCCAAAGTTCGTGCAGTTTAGCGACCACATCATCGCCCCGCGCCAGTCGCAGCATTTCCATATCTTTATGGGAAGTGAATCACAGGAGGTCTTGCTGAAAGAGATGGATAACTGGCCGACGTATTACCCGTACAACATGACCAAAGCGCAGGTTGTCGACGAGATGCTGCATCACTAACAACGTCAAAGGGCGGCCCGGTGGCCGCCTTAGTGTTTAGAACAGGTAGCGAGTGCCAATAGTGAACTCGCTGGAGGCCAGACGGGCCTTCATCTGCTCATCCTTCAGGCCGCGCACGTTGCCGAAGGTGTTATAGCCGCTCTCCACTTTCCCCATATCCACGTAGCGATAGCCCACGTCGAATCTCAGGCGGTCGATTGGCGAGTAGCTAATGCCCGCGCCCAGCGAATAAGCGAGATTGTTTTGTGTGCTGTCGGCGTATTCCCGGGTGACGTTGCCCTGCCAGCCACCGGCTTTCACTTTCGCAATGCCCACGCCAGCGGTGCCAAACAGCGACACGCCATAGCCAATGTCGTAATCGCGATAGACGTTCAGCATCAGCCGCTCGGTGTTCAGCTTCAGGTGGTTGAGGCTGGTCGGGAAGGCGGTTGAGCCGCTGGTAAACTCAGTTTTCTGGCGAAAGGTGTATTCCCCTTCGGTGCGCCAGCCGTTGCCGTACTGGTAGCCCGCCGCCAGTGACGCGCCGCTGAGTCTGTCTTTCTCTTTACCGTCAACAAACTGGCCGACGCCGGGGCGGCTGCTGGTGTCCTGGTCGCTGGCGCGCTGCTCGCTGTGGACGTATTTTGCCGAAGCGTAGTAGCCTTCATCGCTGGTGGCTGCGACGGCATGGCCTGCGCTCAGCAGAAGCGCCAGCGTCAGTAAGCTTTTCTTGTCATGCATGTCCTGCTCCTTGTGGTGTTATCCCGCGTTCAATTCTTTCTCAATAGCTTTTAAGCCTTCCAGGGCGCAGGCCTGATCCAGATGTCCGCCCGGTGCGCCGCCGACGCCGACCGCGCCAATCACCTGTTCACCGGCCTTCACCGGCACACCGCCTGCCAGCAGCAGGAAGCCTGGAATATCACGCAGGTTGGCCGCGCCCGCATTGGACTGAGCGCCTTTCATCACGTTGTCGGTTGGGTTTTTGGTGGTCAGCGAGGTGAAGGCCTTCATGCGGCTGGCTTCCACGGTATGCGGCCCGGCGTTGTCCATGCGCTTCATTACCAATGGCGTACCGGCGCGATCGACCACGGTGACCGCCACGTTGTAGTTATCTTTAGCACAGGCCTGAAGGACGCTTTGCGCCAGCTTATCGGCAAGCTCAAGGGAGATGTTTTTCTGGCTCAGCACGCCGGTGGCGGCGCTGGCCGTGGAGGCAAGACTGCCCAGCAGCAGGGCGCTTAACAGAAGACGTTTCATGATATTGCTCCAGAGTTGTTGGCTATGGGGCAATACTATGTAACGAGGGGCTGACGGGAAATTGGCGCGAACACCTAACTTCCCAGGTAGTTTTACTTAGTCTCTTTGGCGATATCGCCGTAGATTTTCAGCAGTTTGGGCAGCGAGTTGACTTCAAGCTTGGTGAAAATATTGGCGCGGTGCGCTTCCACGGTGCGAGGGGAAAGCGAACAAAGCTGCGCGATCTCCTTGCTGGAATAGCCCTGAATAAGCTGCTCCAGCATCTCTTTTTCCCGCGCGGTGAGGGTGGCCAGTTTTTCCTGCAGCGGCTGCCACTGCTGCCGGGCTTCAACCTTCGCTTTCTGTTGTTCCATTGCCGCGCCGACAACCTCGAACAGCAGGTCGGCATCAACCGGCTTGGTCAGGAACTCAAAGGCACCGTTCTTAAACGCCCGGCGGCACAGGTCAATGTTGCCGTGCCCGGTCATGATAATCACCGGCAGCGTCAGGCCCTGCTGCGTCCACTCCTCCAGCAGCGTCAGCCCGGTTTTCCCGGGCATGCGGATATCGAGCAGCATGCAGCCGTCGAGCTGGCTTAAGTCACCGGCGTTTTGCTGAAACGCCTGGGCGCTGTCAAAAGCCTGGGTGCGCCAGCCGACGGTGGCGAGCAGCAGACTCAGCGAGTCGCGAATGGCAGCATCATCGTCAATCAGCCAGATACACGGGGCCATTATTTCTCCTCATCCTTAAGCGGGAACCACAGGCGGAAGCAGGCTCCGCCCGCGGACGTGTTGCTGGCCTCCATGGTGCCGTTCAGGCGCTGCACCAGCGTGTCGGCGAGCGCCATCCCCAGCCCGACGCCCTGCGCGCGGGTGGTGAAGAACGGGATAAAGACCTGTTCCAGCGCCTCAGGAGAAAGCCCCGGCCCGCCGTCTGTCACCGTCAGCGCGATACCGTTATTGTCCGAACTTGCCTCCAGGTGTACCCAGCCTGCGCCGTTGGTTTGTGCCTGAATCGCGTTGCTGGCGATGTTATGCAGGATTTGCTCAACCCACAGCGGCGGGGCATACAGCGGCGGCAGGTCATCGACAAAATGGCTGGTCATCCGGATTTTGCCGCTTTTCAGTTCGTTATCCAGCAGTTTGCACACGTGCTGCCAGAGCGACGGGAGATCGACCCGCTGGTACTCGGCGCGTTCGCTGGTGAGCTTCTGGCGGAACTGGCTGAGCAGGGCGTCGATGCGCTTTATCTGCAGCACTGCGGCGTCCAGAAGATCCGGTACCTGGGCCGGATTTTCCTGTTTGATAAGCCTTATCGCCGCCTGGTTGTAGCTCATGATGGCGGTCAGCGGCTGGTTCAGCTCGTGCATCATACCGGCCGCCAGTTCCCCCATGGTATTGAGGCGTGTCAGTTCGGCGTAGCGGGCTCGCAGGTCAGCAATGTCCCGGCGGCGTTTGTTGGCCTGATACTGCGCCAGCCAATAGATTGCCAACGCCCAAAACAGCGCCGGAGAGGCTATCAGCCACCAGGGCAGTTTTGCCCAGGCCGGGCTGTCGCTGGCCGAAACTAAAAACGACTGCGTTGGGCTGGCCACGGTTTTATCCCATTGCCAGTAACCCGCATCAGCGCTGCCCTGTTCGCAAAGGATAGTGTTATTCCAACGGATGCTGAGGTGTTGAAACGTTTTTTTCTCCCCCAGCGTGTCGAGCAGCGTCGGGAGATCAATCAGCAGCGAGAGGTTAGGGCGGTTCAGCCAGTAGCGGCCGTTTGCTTCCGGCACAATCGCCAGACGAGGCTCCGGGTTGTCATGCCGCCGCCATTCGACGATCTGCGGCAGAATGTGCTGCACCTCAACGGCGTTTTGGCTGACGGGCAGCAGCGGAATGATGGCATCGTGCTGGGACAGCTTGACCGTGATTTCGCGATAAAGAATGCGGAAGTCGGCGGATTTGTCTTCGTACTGCTGCTGTAGAAACCAGGCACCAAGTCCGGCACAGCTAAGCAGCGTGAGCAGCAGCCAGCTGATTACCCTTAACATGTAAAGTCCTTTTGTCGGCGTCGGCTGAAATGTGGCCTCAGTATGGAGTAACTTCTGGGCAAAAAAAAGCGGACACCGTAGCGCCCGCCTTATTATCAGTATTCACTGAAATCAGTGCTTGTTACAGCCCGCGCACTGTTTGTTCTGGATCTGCTGGAAGAAGTCGTTGCCTTTGTCATCCACCAGGATAAACGCCGGGAAGTCTTCCACTTCGATTTTCCAGATGGCTTCCATACCCAGCTCAGGGTACTCCACCAGTTCAAGGCTCTTGATGCTGTTTTGCGCCAGCACCGCCGCCGGGCCGCCGATGCTGCCCAGGTAGAAGCCGCCGTGTTTGTGGCAGGCGTCCGTCACCTGTTGGCTGCGGTTGCCTTTGGCCAGCATGATCATGCTGCCGCCGTTGGCCTGCAGCTGATCCACGTAGGAATCCATGCGGCCTGCGGTGGTTGGGCCGAGGGAACCGGAGGCATAACCTTCTGGGGTTTTAGCCGGGCCAGCGTAGTAGATCGGGTGATCTTTCACGTACTGCGGAAGCGCTTCGCCGTTATCGAGGCGTTCTTTCAGCTTCGCGTGGGCAATGTCACGCGCCACGATGATGGTGCCGCTGAGCGACAGGCGAGTTGACACCGGGAAGTCGGACAGTTGAGCAAGGATCTCTTTCATCGGGCGGTTCAGGTTCACTTTCACCGCTTCGCCTTCCCCGGCCTGGCGCAGCTCTTCCGGGATGTATTTGCCCGGATTGCTTTCCAGCTTCTCAATCCAGATGCCGTCTTTGTTGATTTTCGCCTTGATGTTGCGGTCGGCGGAGCAGGAAACACCCATGCCGATTGGGCAGGAGGCGCCGTGGCGCGGCAGACGAACGACGCGGATATCGTGCGCAAAGTATTTGCCGCCGAACTGCGCGCCCAGGCCAAGCTTCTGCGCTTCTTCCAGCAGTTCTTGCTCAAGCTGGACGTCGCGGAACGCCTGGCCGTGCTCGTTGCCTTCGGTTGGCAGGCCGTCGTAGTAATGGGTCGACGCCAGCTTCACGGTTTTCAGCGTGGATTCAGCGGAAGTGCCGCCAATCACAAACGCGACGTGGTACGGCGGGCAGGCTGCGGTCCCTAAGGTGCGCATTTTCTCAACCAGGTAATTTTTCAGTTTCGCCGGGGTGATCAGCGCTTTGGTTTCCTGGTACAGATAAGTTTTGTTGGCGGAGCCGCCGCCTTTGGCAACGCACAGGAATTTGTATTCGTCGCCGTCCACGCTATAGAGGTCAATTTGTGCTGGCAGATTGGTGCTGGTGTTCACCTCTTTGTACATATCCAGCGCGGCGTTCTGGGAGTAACGCAGGTTGTCTTCGATGTAGGTGTTGTACACGCCCTGAGACAGCGCCGCTTCATCGCCGCCGCCGGTCCAGACGCGCTGGCCTTTTTTGCCCATGATGATGGCGGTGCCGGTGTCCTGGCAGGTCGGCAGAATGCCCTTGGCCGAGATGTCGGAATTACGCAGGAACTGCAGCGCAACGTATTTGTCGTTCTCGCTGGCTTCCGGGTCGCTCAGGATATCCGCCACCTGCTGCTGGTGTGCCGGGCGCAGCATAAACGCCGCATCGTGAAACGCCTGCTGAGCGAGCAGGGTCAGCGCCTGTGGCTCAACTTTAAGAATGGACTGGCCTTCAAATTCGCTGACGGAAACGTGGTCGCGGGTTAACAGATAGTATTCGGTGTCGTCATGCGCCAGGGGGAAGGGATTTTGGTAAACAAAAGGTTTGTTCGACATAGCTCGTTACTCCATAAAAATAAACCGCCGGAGGTTGCCCTCCAGCGGCTTTAAATCAGAACATCAGGGACATCCACGGATAACCAATCACCAGCAGCGCGACCAGGAACAGGCCACCGAAGATGGTGCCCAGGCGCCAGTAGTCTTTGGTTGGCAGGTAGCCGCTACCGTAGTAGATAGGGCTTGGGCCGGTGCCGTATGGGGTGATGATGCCCATGATACCCAGCGAGGTCACCATCAGCAGACAGAACACTTCCATATTCATGCCCGGAATGGTGGAGGCGATGGTCAGCATCGCCGGCAGCAGCGCGGTAGTATGCGCGGTGGTGCTCGCAAACAGGTAGTGCAGAAGGTAGAACGCCAGCAGCAAGACAATGGTCGCGGTGCCTGGGGCGATACCGGTCATCAGCGCGCCGCCTTCTTTACCCAGCCAGGAGATGAAGCCGGTAGAAGAGAGGCCATCGGCCAGGGCAACCAGGGTGGCGAACCAGACGAAGGTGTTCCACGCCGCTTTGTTATTGGTGATGTCGTTCCAGTTCAGAACGCCGGTCCACAGCATCAGCACGATAACCAGCAGAGCCGCGAGCGCAGGTTCAATCCAGCTTGCCGCGAAGATCCACATCACCAGCGCGGAGCAGACGAACACCAGCAGCAGGATTTCGTTGCGGGACAGTTTGCCCAGTTTTTCTAATTCACGGCTCGCCCATTTTGGCACTTCGTCGTTCACTTTCACTTCAGGCGGGTAGAGCCAGTAAGCCAGCAGCGGCATGGTCAGCAGTAACAGCAGGCCCAGCGGCAGGAAGGCGAGGAACCACATCCCCCAGGAGATGTTGATGCCGACGATGCTTTTCACCAGCGCCAGCGCCAGCAGGTTAGGGGCCAGTGCAGAAAGGAACATTGAGCTGGTGATACAGGCTGCGGTGATAGCCACCCACATCAGGTAAGAACCGATTTTACGCGCGCTTGGGTCGTTAGGTTTTGAGCCGTACAGCGGCGGCAGGTTAGCGATAATCGGGTAGATTGTCCCGCCGCTACGAGCGGTGTTGGACGGGGTAAACGGCGCCAGCAGCAGGTCGGCGAAGGCAATGGCGTAGCCCAGCGTCAGGCTGCGACGGCCAAGGTATTTCACCAGAATCAGCGCCAGGCGGCGGCCAAACTGGGTCTTATCGTAACCGGCAGCAAACATAAATGCGCCGAAGATAAGCCAGACGGTGGAGTTGCCGAAGCCGCTGACCGCCCATTTAAAGGAGGCTCCCGCCAGCTTGAATTTCGGGTCGGCCATTTGCTCCGGGCTGAACAGCAGCCACTGGCTACCGAGCGAAATGACGACGATCCCGGTCAGGCCGATAACGGCGCCCGGCAGAGGTTCGAAGATAAGCCCGACGATGACGCCGACGAAGACAGCGAAGAAGTGCCAGGCGTACGGCGGCAGGCCGTCCGGAACCGGAACCAGCATCAGCAAAAGCGCCACAATGATGGGCAGAGCCATCATCAGCCAATGTTTGTTGCTGCCTGCTTTTTTAGAGCTCTCTTTGAGCGGCGGTAGATTGGTGGTTATTACACTCATAATGACACCGTTATAAGGAGTTAAGGATTCGTTTTATATTTCCGCTTACTTTAGTTTTTAAACTTACTTTACTAATTAAATGTTCTTGGTTAGCGGTTGCGGAAATAGATATTCATCGCTTTTTATCGGCGGTGAATTAAATTTTATGGATAGTTATATATTGCGCTTTCGGGGTATATGACAATTGATCGAGATCAAAAAAACAGATTCTGATGATTCTTTTCGTAAAAAATAATAGTTCGCATTTTAGCAGGGTTATTTACGGTCAAAAGTTATCAGTTTGATCATTAAAAATGCGGTTCTCAGCTTCGTTTTTATGATTTTTGCTGACTCGATTCCGCTTAGCGCAAGGACTGGCGTGTGTTTGCGTGCTGCATCCGTGAGGTAACCAAAATGTTATATTAATTTAATAAGCTGTTATCTTTTATATTTTAATTAATAACACGTTGTGGGTAATTGTGTTATTACGGTTCTTCAATAGTTTTTAAACTAACGTAAATAGTTTGGTAACTAAAAATAGTCTTATATTGTTGATATGCGAAATGGCCAATAACCAGAACGAAAATAGTGCCAGCAACCGAATTCTCAGTTTTAAATTTTAAAGTTTGGAGTCGACATTATGAGCACCGACAAAAACATGTTAAGCCCATTTACTTTACCTAACGGTACGGCGTTAAAAAATCGCCTATTAATGGCACCGATGACCACCTGTACCGGGTATTTTGATGGCACCGTGACCGAAGAGCTGGTGGAGTACTACCGCGTCCGCGCCGGGAGCATCGGCACCATCGTGGTGGAATGCTGCTTTATCGACGATTTAGGCCTGGCCTTCCCTGGCGCTATCGGCATAGACACCGACGAAAAGATTGCCGGCCTGGCGAAAATCGCTAGCGCGATCAAGGCCGAAGGCTCCAGAGCCCTGCTGCAGATTTACCACGGCGGCCGCATGGTCGACCCTAAACTTATCGGTGGCCGCACGCCGGTTGGCCCGAGTGCGCTGGCCGCACCGCGTGATGGCGCTGCAACGCCGCGTGCCCTGACCACAGAAGAAGTGGCAGGCATGGTGACTAAATTTGGTGAGGCCGTTCGCCGCGCCATTCAGGCTGGTTTTGACGGCGTGGAAATCCACGGCGCGAACACCTACCTGATTCAACAGTTCTACTCCCCGAACTCAAATCAGCGTGACGACGAATGGGGTGGCAGCCGCGACAACCGTGCTAAATTCCCGCTCGCTGTGCTGGATATCACCCATCAGATGGTGCGCCAGTACGCCGACGATGCCTTCATCATCGGCTACCGCTTCTCTCCGGAAGAGCTGGAAGTGCCTGGGATTCGTTTCGACGACACCATGTATCTGCTGGAAAAACTGGCCGCGCGCGGTCTGGACTACCTGCACTTCTCGCTGGGTTACTCGCTGCGTCCGTCCATTAACGACACTACTGACCCGACGCCGCTGATCAACAAATACTGTGCAATGCGTTCCGACGCGCTGGCGCAGATCCCGGTGATGGGCGTGGGCGGTATCGTGAATGCTTCTGATGTGGAAACCGCGCTGGAGCACGGTTATGACCTGGTGGCCGTCGGCCGCGCCTGCATCGCCTACCCGGACTGGGCTGCCCGCATCGCCAACGGCGAAGTGCTGGATCTGTTTATCGACAGCACCAAACGTGAAGAGCTGACCATTCCTGAGCCGCTGTGGCGCTTCTCGCTGGTTGAGGCGATGATCCGTGACATGAGCATGGGCGGTGCTTCTAAATTTAAACCGGGTATTTTCGAAGAAACCGTCAGCGACGACGTCAACCAACTGGTGATTAACGTCAGCCTCGACAGCGATCGCATCGCTGATATCGCGCTGGCTGGTGGCCCACAGGACGACGTGGAGTTCACCACAAATTTCGAAGAGATTCGTACCCGTATCCTGACCGCCAACTCACCGTTTGTGGACGCCATTTCAGGTGCGACTTCCCAGAGCGAAGCGGTGAAAAAAGCCGTTTCTAAAGCGATGGTGAAATCCAGCAAACAGCAGGCCTTTGAAGAGAGCGGCGGCGTTAGCGCGCCGCAGAGCTACGACGTGGTTGTGGTCGGCAGCGGCGGTGCCGGTTTGGCGGCGGCGATTCAGGCCCATGACGAAGGTGCCAGCGTCCTCATCGTTGAGAAAATGCCGTCCATCGGCGGGAACACTGTTAAGGCATCTGCCGGCATGAACGCGGCGGAAACCCGCTTCCAGCGCGTTAAAGGTATTTTCGACAGCAAAGAGCTGTTCTATGCCGAAACCCTGAAAGGCGGCTACAACAAAAACAACCCAGAGCTGCTGCACCGCTTTGTGGAAAACGCCCCGCAGGCCATTGAGTGGCTGGCGGATCGCGGCATCATGCTGAACGACATCACCACCACCGGCGGGATGAGCATTGACCGTACCCACCGCCCACGTGATGGATCGGCGGTCGGCGGCTACCTGATCAGCGGCCTGCTGCGTAACATCAACAAACGCAGTATCGACGTGCTGATGGAAACGGCGGTAACGGAAATTCTGTTTGACCAGGGCGCGGTCAGCGGCGTGGCGCTGCTGACGGACGAAAACGAAGCGTTGACCATCCACGCGAAAAGCGTGATCGTGGCGACCGGCGGCTTCAGCGCCAACAGCTCGATGGTGGTGAAATACCGCCCGGATCTGGAAGGCTTTGTCACCACTAACCACAAAGGCGCCACGGGTGGCGGTATCGCGCTGCTGGAAAAACTGGGCGCAGGCACCGTGGATATGGGCGAAATTCAGATTCACCCAACCGTGGAGCAAACCACTTCGTACCTGATTTCCGAATCCATTCGCGGCGGCGGTGCCATCCTTGTGAATCAAAAAGGCAGCCGCTTCTTCAACGAAATGGAAACCCGCGATAAAGTGTCGGCGCAGATTATCGCGCTGCCGGAGAAATACGCTTACATCGTGTTCGACGAGAACGTTCGCACCAAAAACAAAGCGGCAGATGAATACATCGCCAAAGGCTTTGTGGTCAGCGCCGAAGGGCCTCGCGAACTGGCGGAGAAACTGGGGATGGATTACCACACCTTCCTCGCCACGCTTGAGCGTTACAACGGCTTCGTGGACAATCAGTACGACGAAGATTTTGGCCGTAAAACCGCGCTGCGTAACCCGATTAAAGATGGCCCGTTCCACGCCATCCGCATCGCCCCAGGGGTGCACCACACCATGGGCGGCGTGACCATCAACGCCGAAACCGAAGTGCTGGATAAACAGCATCAGGTTATCCCTGGCGCATTCGCGGCGGGTGAAGTGGCCGGGGGTATTCACGGCGGCAACCGCATCGGCGGTAACGCGGTGGCGGATATTATTGTCTTCGGTACCCTGGCGGGCCATCAGGCGGCAAGCTGGGCAAAACGCTAAGCCCGACTGCGCTCCGGCCTTTGCCGGGGCGCAACCTTTTCAGCAAAAGGAGCCCGCTATGTCACAACCCGAAGGTGTTTATGGCTACTCCGCCGTTTTAATGGGTTCGCCCATTCTCCTCAAGCTGTTCGAACCCAACGAAACCCTCGCCTCTCAGGTATTCCGCCTGATCAAACAATACGAAGATCTGCTCACCGTGAACCGGGCCGAATCCCAGGTGATGAGCATTAATCATGCCGCGGGCAAACATCCGGTTACCGTCAGCCGCCCGGTGTTTGAGCTGATCAAATGTGCCAAAGCCGCCAGCCAGTTTCCCGACAGTATTTTTAATCTGGCCATTGGCCCACTGGTGAAGCGCTGGAAGATTGGTTTCAAGGGTGACAGCGTTCCGCCGGCAGAGGATATCGCCGCGCTGCTGCCGCGCACGCAGCCGCATCAGGTGGTGCTGGACGAAGCCGAAGGCAGCGTTTATCTGGCACATAGCGGGATGGAAATAGATCTGGGCGCGATAGCCAAGGGCTACATTGCCGACCGGGTTCGTGACTTCCTGCAGCGGCAGGGTGTGGCGCAGGGGCTGATTAACCTCGGCGGCAACGTGCAGACGCTGGGCTCGCCGGAAGGCGGCTGGTCAATCGGGCTGAAAACGCCGTTTAGCGGCCCCGAAGAGATGCTGGGCGTGATTGAGGTGGCGAATAAATCGGTGGTGACGTCCGGTGTTTACGAGCGCTATTTCGAGCTGGACGGCAAACGCTATCACCATATTCTCGACCCGCACACGGGTTACCCGCTGGATAACGACCTGGATAGCGTGACAATAGTCTCGACTGACTCGCTGGACGGGGACATCTGGACAACGTTGATTTACGGGATGGGCATCGAAAAGGGCTGCGCCGTGCTGGCCAATCGCCCCGATATCGAGGCGATTTTTGTTACCAAACAGCGAGAGATTATTCTCTCTTCCGCCAGCCAGTTCCGCTTTACGTTACTGGATGACAGCTACCGGCTGATTACTGGCAGTACTGCTTGAGCAGGCCAAGCTGTTCTGCCTGCAGGCGATAGCGGTACACCGGGCGGCCGGTCATGCCGTAATGAATGCTGGTGAACAGAATATTGATCTGTGCCAGCCAGATCAGATATTTACGGCAGGAAACGCGAGAAATATTCACCGCCGCCGCCAGTTCATCGGTGGAGAACTCTTCCGTCGGGTGGGTGTCGATCCACTGGCAAATGGTGCGCAGCGTTTGCGGCGTCAGCCCCTTCGGCAGGCGCTTGGCGTCCGCCACCACCGGAGATCCACCGTGCAGCAGCCTGTCAACGTCCGCCTGCTCGTAATATTTGTGGGTGCCCATCAGGTTTTTCTTTTCACGCCAGTTGGTTAACGCTTCTTCAAAGCGCGGGAACTGGAACGGTTTGATCAGGTAATCCACCACGCCGTAGTGCATCGACTTCTGGATAGTCGCCGCGTCCGCCGCCGAGGAGATAACGATCACATCGATGGTTTTTCCCGCTTCACGCAGCGTCGGCAGCAGATCCAGGCCGTTGTCCTGCTGCATATACACGTCCAGCAGGATCAGATCTATTTTTAGCTCCGGGTTGCTGACCATCTCCCGCGCCTGTTTCAGCGTGGAGGCGGAACCGCAGCAGCTAAAGCCCGGGATTTGGCTGACGTAGGCGCGGTTAAGCTCCGCGACCATCGCATCATCATCAACAATTAAGACATTAATCACGTATTGTTCCTTTCACTATCCCAGGGTAACTGCACAAAGAATTGGGTGAAGACGCCGGGTTCTGACTCCACCTGAATGCTGCCGCCAAGGCGCTCAAGCTGCTGCCTGGCAAGGAACAACCCCACGCCACGCTGCTCGCCCTTGGTGGAGTAGCCTTTGTCAAAAATAGACTGAATACGGTCCGGTTCGATACCCGGCCCGTCGTCGCTGACTTCCACGCTCAGTACGCCGTTCTGGTAGTGCAGCAGCACGCCCACTTCCCCATCAGGCTGGTCGCCCATCGCATCCAGCGCGTTTTCTATCAGGTTGCCCAGCGCGGTAATCAGCGCCATTACCTGAAGCTCGTTCGGGTTGTCCGGCAGCTGGCATTCATCGGCAAGCGCCAGATGGTGGCCCGCTTCCCGCGCGCGGTTGATCTTGCCAATCAGGAACCCGGCAATCACCGGCGACTTAATTTTGCTCTGCAGCGTGCCAATTTCCGTCTGGTAATTGCTGGCGGTTTGCAGAATGTACTCTTCAAGCTTGTCGTAATGTTTAAGCTGCAGCAGGCCAAGGATGACGTGCAGCTTATTCATAAATTCGTGTGAGCGCTCGCGCAGCGCGTCGACATAATTCACCATGCCGTCTACACGCTGGGTCAACAAATTGATTTCAGTCTTGTCGCGGAAGGTGCTGATGGCGCCGATCACCTGATTATTTATACGAATTGGCACCGCATTACACAAGACCAGGCGGCCATAGCTGATGATTTGTCTGTCCTGAATTGGCGTGCCGGTGTGCAGCACTTCGCACAGCGTGGCCACCAGCGGCCCCGGCGGCACGGTTTTGCCGAGGCGGAAATCGTCCGGGGAGAGCAGCATTTTGCGCGCCGCGTGGTTGATAAGCGTCACCCGACCTTCGCGATCGACGGCAATAATGCCTTCTTTAACAGATTGCAGCATCGCCTGGCGCTGCTCGAACAGCGCGGAGATTTCATACGGCTCGAAGCCGAACAGAATGCGTTTCAGCACCCGCACCAGCACCCAGGTGCCGAGTGAGCCAAACAGGGCGCTAAATAACACCGTCCAGAGCACGCTCCAGCGGCTCTTGCTGATCTGCTCATCCACTTTGCTCAGCGAAATGCCGATAGCGACCACGCCTATCTGCTTATGCTGTTCGTTATAGACCGGCGTAAAGACACGCAGGGCTTCCGCCAGTACGCCGTGGTTGATCGAAACATTCTCTTTGCCTTCCAGCGCCGGGAAAATGTCGTCGCCAATAAAATGCGAGCCAATATTGCCGGGTTTGGGGTGCGAGTAGCGAATGCCGTTCATGTCGGTCACCACCACGAACAGCAGGTCGTTACGCTCCTGCACGCGGGAGGCCACGGGCGGAATAATGTCTTTACTGTGGGGCTGCGTCAGGCCGTATTTGATCGTCGGATCGTCGGCCAGAGTTCTCGCCACCGCCAGCGCGGTGTCTTTCAGGCCGCTGCGGGTGGCGTTGCTGATCTGGATAAAGTACAGCGCGTAAACCACAAGCAGCACCGAGCCGATAACGGCGCACAGCATCAGCGTCACCGAGGTGCTCAGTTTCATCGGGCGTTTGGCCGTCGTTTGCGGGGGCTTTGTCTCGCTCATGGTTGTTCCGGTCCGGGGCGCAAACGGTGATTATCGCCGATGGAACCGGATTGTAAAAGCCGTGTCAGAGGTAGCGGCCAATATACCTCTGCGGGGAAACGCCCAGCTTTTTCCGGAACATAGCAATAAACGCGCTGCTGCTGGCGTAGCCGAGCGTACTGGAGAGATTGCTGATGGTGGTGCCGCGTGCAAGATGGCAGACCGCTTCCACCAGATGCATTTGTTGCCGCCATTCGGTAAAGCTGAGCTGCGTTTCTTCCCGAAACAGCCTCGCCAGGGTTCTTTCGCTCGCGCCCACCTGTTTGCCCCACCAGACCAGGGTTTCCCGTTGAGAAAGGTCGCTGCACAACGCATCGCAAAGCTGGCGAATACGCCTGTCGTGCGGGAGGGTGATATGACACAGGGCAATGTCCTGCAGGCGCAGCAGCTCATTGTGCAGCAGGTCGTGCAATAACTGGCTACGCTGAGGATCGGTGGGTTTTTCCAGGCCCGCGGCGGTCAGGGACTGAAACAGCGGCGTGACGGCCAGGCTGCGGCTGTGGCGGCTGAACGCGGCAGAAGCGGCAGGCGTCATGTAGAGATTGTGGGTGACCACATTGCCGATGGCTTCCAGGCCATGAGGCAGGCGTCCGGGCAGCCAAAGCGCGTGGCCAGGGGCGACCACCCAGACGTTTTGCTCGCTGCGGATTTTTGCCACGCCGCTGACCGGGTAAATCAGCTGACCCTGTTCGTGGGCGTGAAACGGCTCCTGGCTTCCTGCGCTATAATGGAGTTCTCGTACTTCCAGAAACGCTTCCTGCGGACTCTGCTGTGTGAATTGTTTTATCATTTGTTGCCTGCCGTTCGTCCGATTCTCGCCATTTCATGATGCAGTAGCGCGTTAAGACAATCTCTGTCCGCTTTGCGATATCTCTCCATCAGGTCGCGCTATTCTGCCACGAGTGCTCTTCTCTTTTAAAGGTGAATAATTATCATTTCGATCCTCTTCTTATAACATGATACGGTCGATATGAAACAGGGCGGATGGGTAAACGGGAACATGCCTTTAAAGGCGTTAAGTTGTGCGGTCTTTGCGGCGTGCGCGGGCTTTGCCCATGCAGCGGACAAACCGGCGGCACAGGACAGCACGATGGTTGTTACGGCCGCGGCGCCTTCATCTTCCGGCCAGGAAGATGAAACCAATGTGGTGGCACATGAAGCGGTAGCGGGGACGAAATCCAGCTCGCTGATTAGCCGCACGCCGCAGAGTATTTCGGTAGTGACGCAGGCGCAAATCGCGGCCATGGCGGCAAAAAATATTCCCCAGACGCTGCGCTACGTCGCGGGTGTCTCGTCGGAAGATGCCGGCCCGGATACCCGCTTTGACACCATCATGGTGCGTGGCTTTGAAGCCGACGAATATCTGGACGGCCTGCGCCTGCCGCGTGAAGCCTGGTGGAGCCGCCCGGCGTGGGATCCGTTCCTGCTCTCCCGCATTGAAGTGGTCAAAGGCCCGGCTTCGGTGCTCTACGGCCAGGCGAATCCTGGCGGCGTGGTGAATCTTGTCAGCAAAACGCCGCAGGCCCAGCCGGGTGGCCAGGTTTATGTCAGCGCCGGAAATAACAGCCAGTTTGGCACCGGGTTTGACGTCACCGGCCCGCTGACCGACAGCAAAGAGTGGCTTGGCCGCGTGGCGGGTACCTTCTTTGACACCAGAACTCAGGTCGATCACACCCGCTACCAGCACTACGACATCGCTCCGTCCGTGACCTGGCAGCCAAACGATCGCACCAGCCTGACGCTGCTGGCCCAGCTGCGCCAGGATCCTGACACCGGCTTCTATAACATGCTGCCGGTGAAGGGCACGCTGGTGAATAACCCGAATGGCAATATCGGCACCCATTTCTACGGCGGCCAGCCGGGCTTTGATACCTACACTCGCAGGCAGGGCAGCATCGGCTATCAGTTCCGTACCGAATTGAACGATAACATTACGCTGCGCCAGAACGTGCGCTACATCAGCAGCAGCGCCGATTACCGCATGGTGTATCCGTTCGGGACTTACCCGACTCAGCCGCTGGTTGATCGCTACTCGATGAATCTCACCGAGACGATGAGCAACTTTGCGGCGGATAACCAGGGTGAGTTCCGCTTTGATACCGGCCCGGTATCGCACACCGCGCTGCTGGGTGTGGACGTGATGCATTCCTCGGTGCGCAGCCAGGCGGGCTACGGCGATGCCTCGCCGCTGAATTACCTCAACCCGGACTACAGCACGCCGGTGGAGGTTCCTGCGTTCACCAGTAACAGCCATTCGACGATGGATCAAACGGGGCTGTACCTGCAGGACCAGCTGGCGCTGGACAACTGGGTGATGAGCCTGGCGGGGCGCTACGACAGCGCGCAGACCAAAGCGACCAACCTGCTGGACGGTACTCACCAGACGCGCAACGACTACGCCACCACCGGCCGCGCGGGGCTGCTGTACCACTTTGATAACGGCATTGCGCCGTACATCAGTTACTCGACCTCGTTTGTGCCGAGTGCCGGCACCGACTTTAACGGCAATGCGTTTAAGCCAACCAAAGGCAAGCAGACCGAAGTCGGGCTGAAATACGATCCGGTCGGGATGGACGCGTTGTTTACCCTGGCGCTGTTCGATCTGCGTCAGACTAACGTCGCCACGCCGGATCCCGACCATGTGAACTACAGCGTGCAGACCGGGGAGATCCGCTCGCGGGGGATCGAGCTGGAAGGGAAAGTGAACGTCACACCAGCCTGGCAGATCCTTGCGTCTTACTCGCTGACCGACCCGGAAGTGCTGAAGGCGAATGACGGCAGCGAAGGCAAGCACCCGATGGGCATTTCACGTAACCTGGCTAAGCTCTGGAGCCAGTACGCGTTCAGCGGCCCGCTCGATGGTTTCTCCCTCGGCGGCGGCGTGCGCTATGTCGGCCCAAGCTATGCGACAACGGATAACTCGCTGCAGGTGCCGGGAGCGACAGTATATGACGCCCGCATCGGCTGGCAGTATCGCCAGTGGCAGGTTGCCCTTAACGCCGCCAACCTGACGAACAAAACCTACCTCGCTGCCTGTCAGAACAACGGCTGTGAGTACGCGGTTAAGCGTCAGTACGTGGCTACCTTAAGCTACCAGTGGTAAGCGAATGCTTTCTCGCAGACGTTTACTGACCTTTGCGCTGGCCGCCCCGTTTATCGGGGCGGCTGGTGCCGTTTCCGGGCCACCGCAGCGCCTGGCAGTACTGGACTGGGGGCTGACCGAGCTGATTCTGGCGCTCGGCGTGACGCCGCAGTCGGTATCGGCACCCGACTGGTACCGCAAGCTGATAGGCACGCCGGAGCTGCCCGCCAGCGTGGTGGATATTGGCCTGCTGTTTCAGCCAAACCTCGAAACTCTGTATGCGCTGAAGCCCGATCTGATCGTTATCACGCCGGGCCATATGCTGCTTAAGCCGCAGCTGGAGCGTATCGCGCCCACGCTGACTCTGCCGACCGGCAGCCTCACCGAATGGCAAATTTCCCTCGATAAGCTGGCTGTTGTACTCCAGCGCCAGGTACAGGCTCATGCGGTCAGAGCAGCCTTTGAACAGGCTGCGCTTCGCGCCAGAGCATCTGCCTCGGCTTATCAACGCCCGCTGTTTATCGCCACGCCGGTAGACGCGCTGCATATGCGGCTTTACGGCGCGGGCAGCCTCGCCGGAGATGTGCTGTCTCGCTGTGGTTTCAGCAATGCCTGGCGCGGCGGCGTTAACGCGCAAGGCGAGGCGATGGTCGAACTGACGCGCATTGGTGCAGAAAATGCAGGACTGATTCTTTTGCCGGAGGACGGGCAATTACCGCAGATCCAACGCTGGCAAAGCTCACTGCTTTGGCAGCGCCTGCCGCTCACCTCTCAGACTCAGCTGGCCTTCCCGGCGCAAAAATTTAATTCCGGCGGCGCGCTCGTGACGGCCACGCGCATTGCCGAAGCATTGGGGCAAATCGTGGCGGGGTGGCAGCATGGCTGAGACGGGAAAAACGACGGCTTCCTGGCTGCTGATTGCCGTGCTTTGGTTGGCGAGTATCGTCATGGCGATGCAAGACGTGGCGCAGCAGGGCGGACTTCTTCACGGCCTGAACGTGCTGTTTAGCTCGCAAATACCTGACGCGCAGGCGGTGATCCTGCACTCCATGTGGTTCCCACGCCAGGTGATGGCCTGGCTCGGTGGTGCCGTGCTGGCTCTTTGTGGCTGGCTGATGCAGCGGGCGCTGCGCAATCCGCTGGCGGAGCCCATTACTCTCGGCATGACGTCCGGTGCGACGCTGGCTTTGGGCGTGGCGTCGATGTGGTTCCCGGCGACGCTGCTCTCTGCGCGAACCGGCATAGTGATTGCCGGTGAAGTTGTCGCCTTGCTGTTGGTTTTACTGCTCTCCTGGCGGCAGCGCCTTTCGCCTTTGGTGATGATTCAGGCGGGGATGCTGGTCAACCTGTGGTGCGGTTCGCTGACCATGATCATGGCGGTGATCAACGACCGTTTTCTGCTTTCGGTGCTGATGTGGGGCGGAGGTTCGCTGGCGCAGCAGGACTGGGGCGGCGTGACGGCGATACTGCCCTGGCTTGGGCTGTGCAGTCTGGCTTTATTGCTGTTGCTGCGCCCGCTGGCGCTACTCAGGTTGCCGGAAGCGATGGTGAGCAGCTTAGGCGCATCTCCGCTGCTGATCCGTTCGGCGGCGATGGCGCTGATGATGAGCGCCTTAATCATCAATAGCGTCGGGGTGATTGGTTTTATCGGCCTGGCCGCTCCGCACCTGGCGCGCTCAGGCGGGGCGCGTACCACGAGGCAAATGCTTTGCCATTCACTGCTTATCGGCGCCGGTTTGCTGTGGTTCACCGATCTGTGTGTCAGCCGTATCACGCTGCTGGACGGGCAGTTGCTGCCGGTGGGGATGTTAACTGCCCTGACCGGCGGGCCACTACTGATCCTGCTTGCGGGCAAGGCTCGGCACCAGGTGCTGGACACCACGCCTTCGGCTTACGAAGGCGAAGCGGGCGGCGTGCGCTTCCCGGCGGGCATGGCTTTTGTGCTGCTGCTGGTGGCTATTGTGCTGTCATTGTTTGTCGGCCAGGGGCTGCACGGCTGGCACTGGACGACCCTTGCGGAACAGTCCGCTCTGTTGCCGGTGCGCCTGCCGCGCCTGCTGGCGGCATTGAGTGCCGGAGCTTTGCTTGCAGCCGCGGGTGTGTTGATGCAGCGCGTCAGCGGCAACCCGCTGGCAAGCCCGGAGATCCTCGGCATCGGCGGCGGGGCGGCGATGGGTGTGACGGCATTTCTGCTGCTGGTCCCGACGGGGGGAACCGGGCTGATGATCCTCAGCAGCGCCGCCGGGGCGCTGATTAGCCTGCTGGTGACGCTGTGGAGCAGCCGTCAGAGCGCCTTTAACCCGCAGCGGGTACTGCTCAACGGCCTGGCGCTGAACGCGTTGTTCCAGGCCATAGCCAGTATCGTGATGCTCAATAACCGCCAGGCCAGTTCGATGCTGCTGCAGCTGATGACCGGCAGCACCTACTATGTCAATAACGGCATCGCCATCGGCGTGTTCTTCGCCATGTTGCTGCTGCTGGCGGTTTCTCCGCTGTGCAAACGCTGGCTGCTACTGCTGCCACTCGGGCAGGTGAGCGGCTCGCTGGGCGTGAATGTCGCCAGGGCCAGGATTAGCGTGCTGACGCTGGCCGCACTGATGACCGGGCTGGCTACGCTGATCGTCGGGCCGGTGTCGTTTGTCGGGCTGCTGGGGCCGCATCTGGCGCGAAAAGCCGGCGCGAAACGCCCGATGGCGCAGTTGTTCACCGCCGCGCTGCTGTCCGCGCTGATTATGGTGCTGGCGGACTGGATGGGCCGCAATTTTCTGTATCCGCGTCAGTTGCCCGTGGGGCTGGTGGCGTCGCTGGTCGGCGTACCGCTGCTGGTATGGCCGCTGATCCGTAGCCGGGCGCATACACATCAACAATAGCGCCGGCAGAGTAATGTCGAAAAGGAAGTAACAATGTCTCTGTTAATGATGCTGTTTCGCCTGGTGGGCGGCTGGCTGGTGCTGGCGGCGTTTGCCAGCGTGGTCAGCGGGTTAAGCAACGCTTCGCTGCTGGCGGTGATTAACCATAGCCTGACGCTGCCGCCCGATGGGTTGGCCGATGTGGCACTGAAGTTTGTGCTGCTGGCCGCGTTAATGCTGGGCACCCGCGTGCTGGCCGAAACGTTGTTTATGTGGCTCGGACAAAAAGTGAAGGCCACGCTGCGCAAAGACGTGGTGAATCATGTCAGCGAAACCGCCTGGGCGCAGCTGGAGAAAACCGGTATGGCAAAGGCGGTGTCCATCCTGACCCAGGATCTCGACACGCTGGTGGTCTTTTTCGTCAGCCTCCCGGGGTTGCTTATCTACGGGGCGGCGATTGTCGGCTGCCTGATTTACCTCGGCACGCTATCGTGGCAGGTCCTGCTGCTGGCGCTGCTGGTGCTTGGCCTGGGGGCGATGGGTTACCGCGCCGCCCACGGCAAAGCGCTGGGGCTGCTGCGCAGTTCTCGGCAGCGGGAAGATACGCTGATTGCCCAGTGTAAAAAACTGTTCGATGGCGGGCGTGAGTTTCGCCTGAACCCGTCGCGCAGGCGGCACTTTGTCGATGGGCCGCTGAGCGAGAATATCGAGGCGGTGCGTATCGAACGTACTCGCGGGTATGTGTTTTACGGCCTGGCGAAAAGCTGGGGCAGCGTGCTGTTCTTCGCGTTTATCGGCGTGGTGCTGTACTGGTTACGGGAGTCGCTGGCATTGAGTTCGGCGGTGATGACCGGCTACACGATGATTTTTCTGTACATGATCGTGCCGGTAGAAGGCGTTTTGTCGGCGCTGCCGACGGTGACCAGCGCCCGCATCGCGCTCCAGCGAATCGCCCAGCTTAAAACCGACCTGCCGCAGGAAAAGCTGCTGCCGCTGAAAAGCCTGCCCCGTTTCGACAGCCTCGAGCTGGCCGATATTCGCTACGAATATCAGGGCGAAGAGGGGGAACGTTTTACCCTCGGGCCGCTAAATCTTCGTTTCACCCAGGGCGAGCTGGTCTTTCTGGTGGGCGGTAATGGCAGCGGGAAAACCACGCTGGCAAACTTGCTGGTGGGCCTTTATCCGCCGGACAGCGGCGACCTTCGACTTAACGGCAGGCTGATAACGCCCGAGCAGCGTGAAATCTACCGCCAGCATTTCGCCGTGGTATTCAATGATTTCTTCCTGTTTGATGACGTGGATAATGTCCACGAGCGCACGGCTGACCAGGTGGACAAGCTGCTGCATCTGTTGAAGCTCGACCACAAAGTAGCCTTCCGGGGTGGGCGTTTCTCGACCACGGCGCTGTCTCAGGGGCAGCGTAAACGCCTCGCCCTGCTACAGGCGTGGCTGGAAAACCGGCCTTTTTATCTGTTTGACGAATGGGCGGCGGATCAGGATCCCGGCTTTAAAGAGGTGTTCTACAAAGTGCTGCTGCCGATGCTGAAAGCAGAAGGAAAAACGGTGCTCGCTATTACCCACGATGACCGCTATTTCCCGCTGGCGGACAGATTGATCAAACTGGAGTCCGGGCAAGTGGTGGCAGACAGCTTACTCAGGCCGCTGTCTGCCTGAATCTCAGATCTGCACCAAATGACACGCGACGCGGTGAGCGTCGCCCACTTCACGCAGCGCCGGGGCTTCCTGGCGACAGCGGTCGGTGACCAGCGGGCAGCGTGAGGAGAAACGGCAGCCGGAAGGTGGGCGAGAGGGATCGGGGATTTCGCCCTGAATGGCGACCACCGGCTCGCTGTCCGGATCCAGCGTCGGGACGGCGGCCAACAGCGCCTGTGTGTAAGGGTGCAGTGGCCGGCTGAACAACACATCACGGCTGGCCGTTTCCACCAGTTGCCCGAGGTACATGACCGCGACGTCGTCGCACAGGTGTTCCACTACGCCAAGATCGTGGGAGATAAACAGAAATGTTACGCCGCGTTCGTCGCGCAGATCGGAAAACAGGTTGATGATCTGCGCCTGAATGGAGACGTCGAGCGCCGAGATTGGTTCGTCGGCAATAATAAAATCAGGGTTAAGGATCAGCGCGCGGGCAATACCAATGCGCTGGCGCTGGCCGCCGGAAAACTCATGCGGGAAGCGGTTGTAATGCTGCGGCGCCAGCCCGCAAATCATCATCACTTCCAACACTTTGTCCCGCAGTTCGGTGCGGGTGCAAAGCTTGTGCTCCAGCATCGCTTCGCCGATAGCATCGCCTACGCGGATGCGCGGGTTTAGCGAACTATAAGGATCCTGAAATACGAGCTGAATTTTAGGCCGCAGCGCCCGCGACTCTTTGGCGCTCAGTTCACTCAGTTCTTTGCCGCGATACTTCACGCTACCGGCGGTTTTGTCGTACAGGCCGAGCAGGGTGCGCCCCACGGTGGTTTTCCCGCTGCCGGACTCGCCCACGAGGCCGAAAATGGTGCCCTGGCGAATGTTAAAGCTGACGCCGTCAACCGCGCGCAGTTCGCCGGTTTGTTGGCCGAACAGACCATCGTGCAGCGGAAAGTGTTTTTTGAGCCCTTCGACTTCAATAACGAACTGAGTGTTCACGATACGGACTCCGCTAACTCACTGTAAAAACAGGCGACCTGTCGCTGCCGGCCGAGCAGCGGCGGAATGCCCTGACGGCATCGCTCGGTGGCGCGTTCGCAGCGATCGGTAAAGGCGCAGTAAGGCGGCAGGGCAGCTAAATCGGGCACCTGGCCGGGGATCGAATAGAGCCTGCGACGGCGCTCGCCGGGGATTGGCCGGGAAGCGATCAGCCCTTTGGTATACGGATGCAGCGGATGGCGGAGCACCTCAGCCGTTGGCCCCTGCTCGACGATGCGCCCGGCATACATCACCACGACGTGTTCCGCCATCTGGGCGATAACGCCGAGATCGTGGGTGATCAGCATCAGCGCCATACGGTGCTGGTGAGCCTGATCCCGCAGCAGACGGAGGATCTGCGCCTGAACAGTGACGTCGAGCGCCGTGGTAGGTTCATCGGCGATCAGCAGCTTTGGCCTACAGCTTAGCGCCATGGCGATCATCACCCGTTGCAGCATCCCGCCGGAAAGCTGGTGGGGGTAGCTGGCCATCAGGTTTTCCGCTCGCGCCAGCCCGACGTCGGTCAGCATTTGTGTCGCCAGCAGCCAGGCGGCTTTGGGCGTTTCTCCCCGGTGGCGGATCAGTGGCTCGCAAAGCTGGTCGCCGATAGTCAGTACCGGATTCAGGGCGGTCATTGGCTCCTGAAAAATCATCGCCAGTTCGTTGCCGCGCAAATCTGCCATCTGCGCAGGCTTCAGCCCCAGCAGGTTTTTTCCCTGGAACAGGATTTCGCCGCCGTCGATACGTGCCGCCTGCGGAGGCAGCAGTCCCATCAGCGACATCGCCGTCACGCTTTTGCCGCAGCCGGACTCGCCGACGACGCCGACGGTTTGCCCGGCGTGAACGGTAAACGACACGTCCTGCACCGCACGCACGCGTCCCTGCTCTCCTGCAAAGGAGAGGACAAGGTTGTTAAACTCAATCAGCGCTTCGTTCATTTGGCGCCTCGCTTCATTTTCGGATCCAGCGCATCACGCAGGCCATCGCCCAGTACGTTAATCGCGATCACGGTGATAAAAATGGCGATACCCGGCGGCATCCACAGCCACGGGCGGCGCTGGAAGTCGATCAGGCTGTTGGCGCTGTCCATCATGTTGCCCCACGAAGGCGTGGGCGGCACGACACCAAGGCCGAGGTAGCTCAGCGCTGATTCCATCAAAATGGCGTTGGCCACCGCCATCGTTGCCATCACCACCAGAATTGGAATGGTGTTCGGCAGCAGATGCCCGAACAGGCGGCGACGGGCGGAAAGGCCTAATACGCGGGTTGCCAGCATAAAGTCACGTTCGCGCAGGGAGAGGATTTGCCCGCGCACCAGGCGTGCCAGTTTCGGCCACTCCAGCAGACTCAGCATGATAACCACCATGTAAATGCGTGAGTCCGGCGAGAAGTCGAGTTCCGACAGCATAGCGCCCGCGACGATCAGCAGCGGCAGGCTGGGAATGGTCATCACCAGGTCTGCCAGGCGCATAATCAGTTTGTCGGTCCAGCCGCCGAGGTAACCGGAAACCGCGCCGAGCAGGTAGCCGAGAGTGACCGAGAGCAGCATGGTCAGCAGGCCGATAATTAATGAGATGCGTCCGGCCAGCAACAGGCGAGTGTAGACGTCGCGCCCGAGGAAGTCGGTACCCAACCAGTGTATTTCGCCCGGTGGTTTGTTGATCATCAGGACGTCGGTGGCATCGTCCTTCCACGGCGACCAGAGCGGCCCCAGGGCGCACCACACCGCCATCACTATCAGCAGTATCAGGCAGAACATTGCCAGGCGGTTGCGCCTCAGCGTCTGCCAGGCCTGACGCCACGGTGAAGGCGTCACCTGTGCCAGGGCCGGAATTTCGGCCTTGCGCAGGCGGCGGTTAGTAGAAAACAGAGAACTGAGCATCACGACCTCACCCGAATGCGCGGGTCGGCCCACGCGTAAAGCACGTCGGCAATCAGGTTACCGAGAATTGTCAGCCCCGCCAGAAACAGCGTGAAGCCCATCAGAACCGGGTAGTCACGGGCGGCAAGGGAATCAATATGAATGTGGCCGGCTCCCGGCCAGTTAAAGACTTTTTCGGTAATGATCGCCCCGGAGAACAGCCCCGGCAGCTCAAAGCCCAGCAGGGTGATGATCGGCAGCAGCGCATTGCGCAGGGCGTGTTTAAGAATAACTGTGCGTTCGCGCAGCCCTTTGGCGCGAGCGGTGCGAATAAAATCCATCTTCACTACGTCCAGCATGCTGGCGCGGAAGTAGCGCGTCAGGCTGCCCGCCTGCAGCATCACCAGCGCGAGTACGGGCAGCATAAGGTGGGCGGCAACCTGCACGACGTAGGCCCAGCCAGTGGCGTCGCTGCCGGTGTTGGTCATGCCGCCGACGGGCAGCCAGTGCAGATCCACCGCGAACCACTTGATCAGCAACAGGCAGAGGAAAAAGGTCGGGAAAGACATGGCGGCGAACACCAGCACGCTCACCAGATGGTCAAACAGCGAATTGGGCCTCATGGCCGAAACAATCCCCACCGCCAGACCAATTCCCCAGTAGAACACCAGCGCGATGGAAGCCAGCAGGAAAGAGTTCCAGATGTACTGGTTTAGTAGCTGACTAACAGGAATTTGATACTGCAGAGAGAAGCCTAAGTCTCCCGTCAGCAATTGCCCAAGCCAGTGGATATAGCGGGTGAACAACGGCTGGTCGAGACCGTAAATGGCCTTCAGTTCGGCGGCACGGGCGGCGGTCAGCGTAATGTTACCGTCGATAAAGTCGCCGGGTGTTTTTGCAAACAGCATAAAGATGATAAACGAGGCGAGCAGCAGCATCGGCAGGGTTTGCAGCAGGCGGCGCAGAATAAAATTTTTCATCACGTTCTCACTGCCGCCGCCCCGGTAAAGGGCGACGGCAAGGATTACTGCGTTACCTGACGATTTTCACATCAGGCAGGCTGCCGGTCAGACCGTTGTAGATATCCGGCTTAAAGCCGGTGACGCGGGCGCTGCTGGCGGACAGGATTTTGCGGTTGCCAAGCAGAATCACTGGAGGATCTGCCGCCAGCACTTTGTACAGCTCGTGGTAGATAGCTTTACGCTTCTCTTCGTCGAGCGTGGCGTTGCCTTCGTTAATCAGCTTGTCCACCTGCGGGTTGTTATAGCCGGACTCTTTGGCTTCGGTGCTGTAGTAATCCCAGACGCCGTCGTGTGGATCGTTCAGCGTGCTGGTACTGAAGGAGGCCAGATCGTAGTTGCCCGCTTTGCGCTGCGCCATCAGGGCGTTGAAATCAACAACCTGCGGTTTCAGCAGCACACCGATCTGCTGCCAGTTCTCTTTGGCGATGGGGATCAGCGCGTCGTTCAGCACTTTTTTGCTGACCAGCAGCGTCAGCTCCAGGCGTTTGCCGTCCTTCACGCGGATGCCGTCCGGGCCTGGCTTCCAGCCCGCTTCATCCAGCAGCTTTTTCGCCTGCGCCTGATCGAATTTATACGGGTTCACGCCTTCCGGGTTATAGGCCCAGGAGATCGGTGAGATAGGTTCGTTGGCAACCGTGCCGTAGCCCTGGTAGACCACGTCGATCAGCTTCTGGCGATCCAGGCCGTAGATCAGCGCCTGGCGAACTTTTACGTCCTGCAGCGCCGGGCGGCGAACGTTGAATTCGACCTTGCTGTAGTCGCTGGAGCCGTAAAGGTTAATATTGGCGAAGCCCAGCAGTTTTAGCTGCTCGATATCGTCCGGGCGGGAAGTAAAGGCGTCGTAATCCGTCTCGCCGGTCTGGAAAAGCTGGAAGTTGGTGGACGGGTTAGTCACGCGGTAAATAAAGCGCGGCGTTGGCGGCGTGCCGCGATAGAAATGGGTGTTGGCGTGGAAACGGATTTCCTGCCCTGGGATGTATTTCTCATACACATACGGGCCGTTGCCCAGCGGTTTGCCGTGCAAGGTACGCAGGTAATCCAGATTGCCGCGCTGGTAGCCTTTGCCATAGTAGGCCTTCGACAGCACCGGGCCGCCTATCTTGCCCAGCGTGGTCGCACCCGGCTGGGTGGTGGTGATCTGCAGCGTGAGCGGATCCATAACCTTCAGGCCGCTGACGCTGTCGGCTTTCCCGGCTTTGTATTCGGCACCGCCCGCAATGTTGGCCAGCGTGATGTCGGTATCGCCATCATATTTCGGGTCATACAGCACGGTGAGCGTGAACGCGACGTCTTCGGCGGTCAGCGGGGAACCGTCGCTAAAGGTCAGATTAGGGCGCAGTTTGATGGTATAGACTTTGCCATCCGGGCTGACCGTCCAGCTTTCGGCGAGGCCAGGGACCAGATTGCCGTGGCTGTCCCAGTCAATCAGGCGTGAGAAAATGACGTTGGTGACGTTTTCATCCCAGCCGTTAACGAAAAAGTAAGGGTTGAAGATGCCCTGAGGTTCGGAAATCCCGGCGACCACGGTGTCTTTGCGCAGCTTGGCCGTGGCCGGGATCTGGCTCGCGTCGGTGGCGGGCGTGATGCCTTCTTTTAAGACGTCATCGGCCGCCGCCGCGCCGGAGAAAACCACCATGCTGCTAATCAGGGCTGCCTGTAAGGCCAGGCGAAAGCGCGTGGGTTTTGTTTGTAATGCGTCAAGTAACCTGGCCAATAGCATTCCCTCAAGATTTTTTGCTGTAAAATTTACAAATCATGACGAAAGATAAAAGCCCGGATCTTGCCTGTCTAACAACGAAAAGCTATGCCTTATAGCGATTTATTCCTTTGCCCGTACAAAGCGTATTAGTTGTGCTGGAGCAGATCCCAGCGGTTGCCATAGAGATCCTCAAAGACCGCAACTGTGCCGTATTCTTCCTCTCGCGGAACTTCGCAGAAATGCACGCCGTTGGCCGTCATCATGGCGTGATCGCGCCAAAAATCATCGGTGTGAAGGAAAAGGAAAACCCTGCCGCCGCACTGGTCGCCAATAGCAGCGCGCTGGCGTTCGTTGGTGGCTTTGGCCAATAGCAGGTGGCAATCGCTTTCCGGGTTTGGCGTGACCACAACCCAGCGTTTTCCCTCTTGAGGGATGTCCTCCACGAGCGTGAAGCCCAGTTTTTGGGTGTAGTATTCAATCGCTTTGTCGTAATCATCCACGACGATAGCCACGCAGCCCAGCGCCCGTTTTTGCGTTTTCAATGCCTGCTCCTTTCCTCTGGTGAAAAACGGGCGTGAGCATAACATTCACCGTAGATTATTTCCGAAGTGTAACCATTCCTTGCCACTCATAACTTCAGATGTTAAAAGGTGCCCCTTTGACAAATCACAAAGGAGCAGGGCGTGAAAAACACGTCAGTCGCCTCTGAGCCACAGGGCCAGGGTGCGGGGCCGGAGGATGGCCATCAATTACAGCGCGGCTTGCAGAATCGCCATATTCAGCTGATTGCGCTGGGCGGTGCGATTGGCACCGGACTCTTTCTCGGCATTGGCCCGGCGATCCAAATGGCGGGACCTGCCGTCCTGCTGGGCTACGGCGTGGCGGGGATCATCGCATTTCTGATCATGCGCCAGCTCGGTGAGATGGTGGTTGAAGAGCCGGTTTCCGGTTCGTTTTCCCATTTTGCCTATAAATATTGGGGGCCGTTTGCTGGCTTCCTGTCCGGCTGGAACTACTGGGTGATGTTCGTGCTGGTCGGCATGGCGGAGCTGACCGCTGGCGGTATTTATATGCAGTACTGGTTCCCGGATGTGCCGACCTGGACATGGGTGGCGCTGTTCTTCGTGGTGATTAACGCCGCGAACCTCGTGAACGTGCGCCTTTATGGCGAGATGGAGTTCTGGTTTGCGCTGATTAAGGTGCTGGCGATTGTCGGCATGATCGGCTTCGGCATCTGGCTGCTGGCTTCCGGACACGGCGGTGAGCGGGCGGGCGTGAGCAACCTCTGGCAGCACGGCGGCTTCCTCGCCACGGGCTGGCACGGGCTGATTTTGTCCCTCGCGGTGATCATGTTCTCGTTCGGCGGGCTGGAGCTTATCGGCATTACGGCTGCTGAGGCGCGTTCGCCGCAAACCACCATTCCGAAGGCGGTTAACCAGGTGGTGTATCGCATTCTGCTGTTTTATATCGGCTCGCTGGTGGTGCTGCTTTCGCTCTACCCGTGGCTGGAGATCAAGTCCAACAGCAGCCCGTTTGTGATGATTTTCCACGAGCTGAACAGCAATGTGGTTGCCTCGGCGCTCAACTTCGTCATTCTGGTGGCTTCGCTGTCCGTTTATAACAGCGGCGTGTATTCCAACAGCCGGATGCTGTTTGGCCTCTCCGTACAGCGCAATGCGCCAAAATTCCTGGCGAAAGTCAGCCGTGGCGGCGTGCCGGTGAATTCACTGCTGCTGTCTGGCGCGATCACTTCGCTGGTGGTCGTTTTAAACTACGTGCTGCCGCATGATGCCTTTGGCCTGCTGATGGCGCTGGTAGTGGCGACGCTGCTGCTGAACTGGATTATGATTTCGCTGGCGCACATTAAGTTCCGCCGCGCGATGCGCCGTCAGGGGCATGAAACTCGCTTTAAGGCGCTGCTTTACCCGTTCGGCAACTACCTGTGCATTGCTTTTATGATGATGGTGCTGGGGCTGATGTGTACCATCGACGGGATGCGCGTGTCTGCCATGCTGCTGCCGGCCTGGATAGTATTCCTCTTTATTGCCTTTAAGCTGCTGTGTCGTAAAGCATAAGTCGTCATACGGCGCTCTAAAGTCAGTTAATTTTACTCCGCCGGACGTGGGCAACAGCACTGTCCGGCACCTTATCCTCCCGGATTTACGCTATCATGCTGCCCTAAAGAAACGGGTGTTAAAAGGGCAGGGGAATGAGCGTTAGTCGGAAAGGGATGCTGTATGTGTTGTTTGCGGCGGTGCTGTGGGGAAGCTCCGGGGTTTGTGCGCAGTACATCATGGAGCAAAGCCATATTTCCTCGGCGTCGCTGACTATGCTGCGGCTGCTGTTCTCCGGTCTGATTCTGCTAATGCTGTCGTTTATGCACGGGGATAAAATCTTCGCTGTATTTAAGCAACGAAACGACCTGATTTCTCTGTTGATTTTTACCCTCTGCGGCGCGTTGACGGTGCAACTGACCTTCCTGCTGACCATCGAAAAGTCCAACGCCGCGACAGCGACGGTGCTGCAATTCCTCTCGCCGACCATTATCGTGGCCTGGTTTGCCTTTGTGTGCAAAAAGCGCTCCGGCAAACTGGTTTATGCCGCGATTGGCACCTCGCTAATCGGGACGTTTGTGCTGGTGACCCACGGCAACCCGGCATCGATTACGATTTCTGGCAGCGCGTTGTTCTGGGGTATCGCTTCCGCGTTTGCCGCTGCGTTCTACACGACCTATCCCTCGACGCTGATTGCTCGCTACGGCACATTGCCCGTCGTGGGCTGGAGTATGCTGCTGGGCGGCACGGCGCTGCTGCCGTTTTACGCCAGCCAGATCGGCAGTTTCACCGCCACCGGCGGCACGTTGCTGGCTTTCTTCTACCTGGTGATAGTCGGCACGGCGATTACCTTCAGCCTCTACCTGACCGGGGCGCAAATGATTGGCGGGCCAAAGGCCAGCATTCTTAGCTGTGCGGAGCCGTTAAGCAGCGCATTGCTGTCGGTGCTGTTGCTGGGCATTAGCTTTACGCTGCCGGACTGGCTGGGGTCGCTGCTGATTATCTCTTCGGTGGTGCTTATCTCTCTGGATTCCCGGGGAAAGCTGCATTCACACTAAGGCGCTACATTTTGCAAGGTTTAATTACCGGCGGTAATATCATATTTTGAGGGGTAGAAGTTGCCGTTGTGATACGGTAAAAAGTGCGCTTCCCGGCGCAAGTCTGCACCTCCGATAAAGGTATTTCAGTGTGATGATTGATAATCTAATTGAGCGTATCTCTTCCGCCTTAGACGCCGAATACACCCTGGAAGGTTTGGTCAGACAGCTGCTGGAAATGCTGGAGCTGGTGACCAATATGGAATCCACCTACCTGACCCGCATCGACGCGGAGGGCAGCCAGCAGCAAATTGTGTTCTCCCGTAATACCAGGGCGATGAATATCCCGGAAGGGCTCTCCGTCCCCTGGGAAGACACGCTGTGTAAACGCGCGTTAGACGAAGGCCGCCGCTATACCTGCGATGTCGCAAGCGTCTGGGGTGACTCCGAAGCGGCAAAGGCGCTGGGAATTGTGACCTACGTGAGCACGCCCGTAACTCTTGCCGATGGCTCGCTCTACGGTACGCTGTGCGCCGCCAGCTCTGAGCAGCACGTACTGACCGATCACAGCGAACAGGTTTTACAGCTGTTTTCTCAGCTGATTGCCCAGCAGATCCAAAATGAGCAGCTGATGAAAAAGCTGCAGCAGGCCAACGTTGCGCTGACAACTGCCAGTTACACCGATGAATTAACCGGGTTACCTAACCGCCGCGCGGTCTTCGATCAGCTTCCCCGTTTGTTCTCGCGTGCCAAAGATGACGCCCGATACGTGCTGGTGGCCTTTGCTGACCTGGACGGATTTAAGCAAATAAACGACATGCACGGCCATGAAACCGGAGATGATTTCCTTCGCGCCATCGGTCAGCGGCTGAAAGAGGGTGTGAGGGGCGATGAAATATTAGGACGACTGGGCGGCGATGAGTTTATCGTTGCCGGGGCGGGGCCAACTGAATACAGCGAAGCCTTGCGAGCGACCGGTGCTTTTCGTGCCAGGCTATCAGAGCTGCTGAGCGGAGAGTATGAGCTAAAATCTTGCGTCATTGACTATGCTGGGCCCAGCATTGGGGCTATCGCCGTTAACCCGGCGACGACCACGCCGGACGATGCCCTGAGTGAGGCGGACACCCTTATGTATGTAGATAAAAAGCGCCGTAAAAATGGCGCGGCGGTAAGCTAAACGCCGCGCGCAATTGTCAGGATGCTGGCGCGACTACGGCCGTATTGCCGCTGAGTTCGGTCACCAGATCGTTCACGCCGTCACTCATGTTGACAAAACGGGTCAGCGGCGAGCGTGTGACCACCACAAAAACGCCCACGTTATTCTGCGGCACCATTGCCATGTAGGTGATGAAGCCGCCGCCACCGCCGGTTTTTTGAATAATGCCCGGGCGCCCTTCTTTCGGTGACATCCAGACCCAGCCCATGCCCAGCGCGTCGGCTTTGCCCGGCACATCCATACCAATGACCTTATGCAGCTGGCTGCGCTGATAAATCAGGGTTTGCATTCTGTCTGCCTGACTGCCGCGATGATGGAAGTCGGAAGAGAGAAATTGCTGCATCCAGCGCATCATATCGCCGGGGGTAGAGTAGACGCCGCCGCTGCCAACCGCCGCCAGCGTATTATCGCAAGGGCTGGCGCCTTTCTCGGCGATCATCAGCCGTTTACACTGGTCTGGCGAAGGGGTAAAGGTGGTGTCTTTCATGCCCAACGGGCGGGCAATTTGCTCATCGAACAGGTCGGCATATGGCCTGCCGGTTGCTCGGGACAGGGCATCGGCCAACAGGTCAAACGCCAGGTTTGAATAAGCTGCCACGGTGCCCGGAGCGGCTTTCAGTGTGGCCTGTGAAAGCCAGTTCCAGCGTTGATCCCGCGTTGGCCAGGTAAACACCGTGCGATGCGCAGCGCCGCCTGGCTGTTCACGCGGCAGGGCGCTGGTATGCGTGGCAAGGTTAATCAGCGTAATCGGCTGGCCATTAAAGGTCGGCACCCGGGCACCTGGAGGCGCATATTTGCTGAGCGGATCGTTGAGCTGGACTTTGCCCTGATCGAGCATTTTTACCAGCATTTCGCTGGTCATCAGCTTCGTTAGTGAGGCAATGCGGATCACCGAATCCAGCTGCGGGCGAACGTTATTGCCCGGTCTGGTGTCGCCGAAGCTGCGAAATACCCGCTGGTTACCGTCGATAACCACGATGGCCATGCCGGTTGCGCCGCTGCCGTAATAAATATGGTTGGCATAGCGATCGACAACGTCGGCGGCAAATTCAGGCGCCGGAGACGGTTGCGCAAAACCGAGTGACGGCAGCAGCGCAGCGGCCAGCAAAAGAAGACGAGGAAGACGAGTTTTCAACGCAAAAATCCAGTTAGAAAAATAAGGCGGTATTGCAGGTATTTATACTACTCTGCGCCCTTATGCAAAGCGTCAATTCAGCGTTTGTGGCCTGAAAAGCGTAACCGTGCGTTACATCACCAGCTGGCGTATAAAAGTTTGCCAGTTGCGGCTTAATAAAGCATTTTTTGCCTGTTTGTACGTCCCTGCTTGCAGCGCTGCCAGGGGGTTGCAAAGAAAGATCTTAAATAATCTTAAAGGCAGATAATTTCACTACTCTGCTTTGACAAAAAGTGCGTATTATTCTGCTCGTTATTAACGGTCTGAATGCAACTATTGCTGAACCCCGGAATCTTAGTAACGGCTAAGGCGTACCGCGATTGATTCAATTCTTTATGCGATACATCATCTCATCGTATTAAAGAAGTGAATATGTCTACTAAACCGCTGTTTTATAAGTGCCTCCTGCATCCTCGCTATTGGTTTACCTGGTTTGGGCTGGGTGTGCTTTGGCTATGGGTTCAGCTTCCCTATCCGGTATTGATGAGAATGGGCGACCTGATTGGCCGTTTCTCTATGCATTTTCTCAAGCGCCGGGTCACCATTGCCCGCCAGAATCTTCGCCTTTGCTTCCCGCATTACAGTGAGGCGCAGGTTGAAATTATTGTGCAGAAAAACTTTGGTTCGCTCGGCATGGGACTGATTGAAACCGGCATGGCGTGGTTCTGGTCAGATGAACGCGTGCGCAAGTGGTTTGATGTTCGTGGCCTTGAGCATATCAACGCCGCCTGTGGCAAAGGCAAAGGCGTGATGGTTATCGGCGTACATTTTATGTCGCTGGAGTTGGGCGGGCGCGTAATGGGCCTGTGTCGCCCCATGATGGCAATGTACCGGCCACACAACAACAAAGTCATGGAATACGTGCAAACCCGGGGGCGGTCGCGCTCCAACAAAGCGATGCTCGACAGACGCAACCTGAAGGGGATGGTAAAAGCGCTGAAATCCGGTGAGGCAGTGTGGTTTGCCCCGGATCAGGACTATGGCCCGAAAGGCAGTTCCTTTGCACCTTTCTTTGCTGTTCAGCAGGCCGCGACAACCAACGGTACCTTTACTATTGCCCGGCTGGCAAAACCCGCCATTCTGACCACTGTTTTGATCCGCAAACCCTGCGGGACTGGCTACCAGTTGGTCATCGAGCCGGAGTTTTGTGATTATCCGGGCGAAGATGAGCAGGCTGCTGCAGCCTATATGAATCGTAAGATTGAGCACGAAATCATGCGTGCACCGGAGCAATATCTGTGGCTGCACCGTCGTTTTAAAACCCGGCCTTTCGGCCACGCCGGGCTCTACACGATTTAATCTTCAGGCAGGTGTGCTAAGCTTTTTTTCTTCTTATTTGAGGAGAGTTAGCATGCCTGCAGCCCGCGTTGTGATGGTTATCGATATGCAAAACGGCGTTTTAGCGTCGCCCCGCCGTGCCCGCGAACAAACCGCCGTCAGAATTAATCAGCTTATTGATGCCGCAGAAAAAGTGATTTTTATCCAGCATCACGAGGCAGAACTTCAGCCAGGTCGCGAAGCGTTCGACATTATTCCCGAGCTGCATCGCCCGGAACATGCGCTGTATGTGACCAAAACGGCCTGCGATGCTTTCTATCGCACGACGCTGGACTCGTTGTTAAAACAGAATGAAATTGATGCGCTGGTGGTATGTGGCTGCGCCACGGATTACTGCGTGGATACCACGGTCAAAAATGGTGTCAGCCGGGGCTATGCGATGACGGTTGCCAGCGACGCCCATACCACGGCGGATCGCGCATCGATAAGCGCCGAAGCGCTTATTCAGCACCACAACGAGGTTTGGGCTAACCTGTCGATTCCGGGCAATACGCTGGCGGTGAAAACCACCGAGGCTATTCTCGACGGCTGGCGCTAAGTTATGTAAGCCTCTCTCACTCCTTGATACAACATTCTGCAAGCATTATCGTAGAACGTTCGCTATAACCGGCAGATATAACAACAAAAAGTCGTATCAGGAGTGTTGTCATGTTCAAATCTTTTTTCCCGTCGCCGAAGCTGTTTTTTCTTTCGGCGGCAATATGGGGACTACTCGCAGTCATATTCTGGCAGGCCGGTGGCGGCCTTTGGTTAGAAAACCTTGTGGGAGCCAGCCAGCAAATACCGATTAGCGCGGCACGTTTCTGGACGTTAAAAGCATTTGTTTTTTATGCTTTTTATGCTGTCTGTGTGGGTCTTTTTGCCGGTGTCTGGGCGCTGATTAGCCCTCATCCGTGGCAGCGCTGGTCGATTCTCGGCTCCTCGCTTATCGTCTT
The DNA here is from genome assembly GCF_900177785.1 of Cedecea sp. NFIX57. Classification (NCBI taxonomy): domain Bacteria; kingdom Pseudomonadati; phylum Pseudomonadota; class Gammaproteobacteria; order Enterobacterales; family Enterobacteriaceae; genus Cedecea; species Cedecea sp. NFIX57. Next base: position 100,406 of record NZ_FXAS01000004.1, read on the forward strand.
TGTGACCTGGTTTATGGTCGAGCTGGGCGTGGCGATCAACGCCTGGTACGCGCCGTTCTTTGATCTTATCCAAACCGCGTTAGCGTCCCCGAATAAAGTCCCGCTGCAGCGATTCTATAGCGAAACCGGTGTGTTTCTTGGCATCGCGCTGATTTATGTCACCGTCGGCGTGCTGAACAGCTTCTTTATCAGCCACTACGTATTCCGCTGGCGCACGGCGATGAACGACTACTATATGGAGCACTGGCAGAAGCTGCGTCATATCGAAGGGGCGGCTCAGCGTGTGCAGGAAGACACCATGCGCTTTGCTTCTACGCTTGAGGACATGGGCGTGAGCCTGCTGCAGTCGGTGATGACTTTGATAGCCTTCCTGCCGATTCTTGTCGCACTGTCTCCACACGTGAAAGAATTGCCGATTGTCGGGGCGGTGCCTTATGGCCTGGTGATTGCGGCGATTATCTGGTCGCTGATGGGAACCGGCCTGTTGGCCGCGGTCGGGATAAAGCTGCCGGGGCTGCAGTTTAATAACCAAAAAGTTGAGGCCGCCTACCGTAAGGAACTGGTTTATGGGGAAGATGACGGCAGCCGTGCTACCCCGCCAACGGTAAAAGCGCTGTTTGGCGACGTGCGGCATAACTATTTCCGCCTCTACTTCCATTACACCTATTTTAATATTGTGCGCATTCTCTATCTGCAGATAGACAATGTGTTTGGTCTTTTCCTGCTGTTCCCTTCTATTGCCGCAGGTGCGATTACCCTGGGGCTGATGCAGCAGATCACCAATGCTTTTGGCCAGGTGCGCGGCTCGTTCCAGTACCTGATCAGTTCCTGGACCACGCTGGTTGAGTTGATGTCTATCTACAAACGTCTGCGCAGCTTCGAGCGAACGCTGCAGGATGTGCCGGTGCCGGGCACCGAAGAAGCCGTCTGAGGCTAAAAGAAAAGGGATGGCGCGATGCCATCCCTTTTTTGATCAGTGCCCTGCGGAAGGAGCACCCGGCGCACCGGCGCGTACAAACGGCGGACGGGCAAACCAAATCACCACAATCAGTGCCATAAACCCCCAGCCCAGCAGCCAGAAGTAGTCGATAGTCGACATCATATAGGCCTGCTGCTCAATGGTTTTATCCACCACGGCAAGATGCTGCTGCGTGGCGCCGCCCATCTTGTGCAGGTAATCCACCGCCGACGGATTGTAGGCTGAGACGCTCTCCGTCAGGTTGGCATGGTGATAAACCTCGCGGCGCGACCAAATCCAGGTGGTCAGCGACGAGGCAAACGACCCGCCGAGCACACGGAAGAAGGTGGCCAGGCCGGAGCCTTCCGCGACCTCAACGCCGTGCAGGTTCGACAGCACAATGGTGGTGATCGGCATGAAGAAGAACGCCACGCCAATCCCCATAAACAGCTGCACTTCGGCGATGGTGCGGAAATCCACGTTGGTATTAAACTGCGCGCGCAGCAGGCACGAAGCGCCCATAGTCAGGAACGACAGCGTGGCCAGCAGGCGCATATCAACCTTGTTGGCGTAGCGCCCGACAATCGGCGTCAGCAACAGCGGCAGCACGCCCATCGGGGCAGCGGCCAGCCCGGCCCAGATGGCGGTGTAGCCCATCTGGGTTTGCAGCCACTGCGGCAGAATAATGTTGATGGCGAAGAACGCCGCGTAGCCCAGCGTCAGCGACAGCGTGCCGATGGCGAAGTTGCGGTCGGCGAACAGCCGCAGGTTGACTATCGGGTGGCGTTCTCCCAGTTCCCAAATGACAAACGACACCAGCGAAACCGCAGAGATAACCGACATGGTGATGATCTCTGGCGAGGCGAACCAGTCGAGATCGTTCCCCTTATCCAGCACCACCTGCAGCAGTCCGACGCCCAGCACCAGCAGCGCAATCCCGATGTAGTCGATAGGGGCGATGGTGGTCGTTTCCTCACGCTCGCGCAGCTGCGTCCAGACCACGATGGCGGCAAAGATCCCGATCGGCACGTTGATGTAGAAGATCCACGGCCAGGAATAGTTATCGGTGATCCAGCCGCCGGTGATTGGCCCGACAATCGGCGCGACAACCGTCACCATCGACAGCAGCGCCAGTGCCATACTTCGCTTGCTGGACGGGAAGATAATCAGTAACAGCGTCTGGCACATCGGGAACATGGGGCCGGCGAAAAAGCCCTGCAGCGCGCGGAAGATAATCAGCTCGGTCATGCTGTGGGCAAAGCCGCACAGGAACGAGGTGAGGGTGAACAGCGCCACGGAGCCGACGAACAGCTTTAGCTGCCCGAACCGGCGGGTAAACCAGCCGGTCAGCGGCAGGGCAATGGCGTTACACACTGCGAACGAGGTGATAACCCAGGTGCCCTGGTCAGCGCTGACGCCGAGGTTACCGGCGATCGTCGGCAGCGCCACGTTAGCGATGGTGGAGTCCAGCACCTGCATAAACGTCGCCAGCGATAGCGCGATCGTCGCCAGCAGCAGGCTGGGAGGCGTAAACGCCGCCTTATCTTGCATAACGTCTCTCTTAGCGGTTGGCTGACGCTACCGGCTGGCTATTGTCATGAAGGATTTTGGTGACCAGTTTGTCGGCTTCGTCCAGCGCGTTCTGGTAAACGTCGGTGGTGAAGCGCGGCGCGGCGACGGTTTTTTGCGGCAGCAGGTGGCCGTCTGCATTGCGAATATCAACGCGAGCGAACATCGACAGGCCAACCCGCAGCGGGTGTTTTTGCATGTCGTGCGGGTCAAGCGTAATGCGGACCGGCAGGCGCTGAACGATTTTGATCCAGTTGCCACTGGCGTTCTGGGCCGGTAACAGCGAGAAGGCGCTGCCGGTGCCGATGCCAAGGCTTTCAATGGTGCCGTGATACTCCACATCGTCCCCGTAGAGATCGGCGGTGAGCGTCACTTTCTGGCCCAGGCGCATGTCCTGCATCTGGCTCTCTTTGAAGTTGGCGTCTACCCAGACCTGGTCCAGCGGCACAATCGCCAGCAGGGTGGTGCCGGAATCCACACGCATCCCTAACTGAACGGCGCGTTTAGCGACAAAGCCGCTCACCGGTGCAACGATAGTGCTGCGGGCGTTGTCGAGGAAACGCTGGCGCAGCGTGGCAACGGCGCTTTTAATTTCCGGGTGGCTGTCGATAACCGTGTCATCCACCATCGCTAAATTAGTGCGCAATGCCTGCTGGGCGGCGACTAAATCGCTTTGTGCGCTGGTGACGGCATCGCGATAGTGGGACAGGTCTTCAGCGGCAATGGCGCCGGTGGCAAAAATCTTCTGGCGGCGAGCGTAGTCGCTTTGTGCCGTTTGCAGCGCAACTTGCTTCGCGGCGACCTGGGCGCGGTAGTTATCCGCGGTGCTGTAAAGCCCACGTACCTGACGCACGGTATTTGCCAGGTTAGCTTCTGCCTGCTGGAGCGCGATTTCGGTGTCGCTTGGGTCGAGCTGCACCAGCGGCTGCCCTTTTTCGACGTAGTCCCCTTCATCGACGCTGACCTGCGTTACCGTGCCGCCGATTTGTGGGGTGAGCGTGACCTGGTTGCCGTTGACGTAGGCGTCGTCAGTGGTTTCGTAGTAGCGCGCGTAAAGCATGTACCACGCCATGCAGCCTGCGCCGATCAGCAGCAGGATAATGAGAAAAATGGCGAAGTTACGCTTGCGCTTGCTCGGCGCGCGTTCAACCTGCTCGGTAGGGGTTTGCATTTTTATGTGGCCTTAATTAGAAAGCTTAGAGGTGGCGCTCGGTGATCTCATCCGGCAGCATTTTGATCAGCAGTTCATTGAGCTGCTTCGCTTCTTCAGGCGTCAGGCGTTCGGTAAGGGTGCCGATAATCGACGCCAGTGCGTCGTTCTGAAAAGCCTCGCACAGTTCTTGCCCTTTCTCGGTCAGCGCCAGAATGACCTGGCGTTTATCTTCGGGATTCACGTTTCGCACGATCAGATCTCGCTTCACCATTCGTTCAAGCATGCGGCTCATGGCGCCGGTATCCATCACCAGATTTTTGCTGACTTCTACCGGGCTGTTAAAGCCCTTAAAGATGCTTATCAAGACTTTGAATTGCGCACCGGTAATGCCCATCGGCGAAAAGTACTGGGTGATGAGCTGGTCTTTGAACTGGTTCGACAGATGAATCAGCAGGCCAAGGTGCAGTTTGGAATAGGGATTACCCGTAGTGTTACTCATGGTATTTGCCTGGTCAGTAGTTGCAAATGAAATTACTGACCAGGCATCTAGTTGTCAATCGGTGATTTTCAGTAGCGCACAAACTGAAAAACAGGCAGGGTGGTGCGGTTGATGATGAAAGGGAAAGGAAATTAACATGGCGGGTTCTCTCTCTCCGGCCCGGCGGCTTGCCGTGCCGGGGCTTCTGGCGCTGCTTGTGCTGGCCGGCTGTACAACCAAAACCACAACGCCGGGCACCACGACAACGGCGGCAAAACCGGTGGACATCGAAACCCTGGCCCAGCGCAAAATCCCTGATGGGGTGAAGGACCGTGCGGGGCTGGCAAAAGATCTGCTGACAACCCTGAAAAGCCAAAATCTTGAGCAGAGCGAAGAGAATATCTGTTCGGTGCTGGCAGTGGCGCTGCAGGAGTCTAATTTGCAGGCCGATCCGGCGGTTCCGGGGTTGAATAAAATTGCCTGGAAAGAGATCGACCGCAGGGCGGAGAAAATGCACATTCCGCCGCTGCTGGTGCACACCGCGCTGCGCATTAACTCCCCTAACGGCAAAAGCTACAGCGAGCGGCTGGATAACGTCAAAACCGAAGGGCAGCTCAGCGCTATTTTCGATGATTTCCTGACGATGGTGCCGATGGGACAAAAGCTGTTCGGCAGCTTTAACCCGGTACGTACCGGCGGCACGATGCAGGTCAGCGTGGCCTTTGCCGAGAAACATACCGATGGTTACCCGTGGAAAATAGAAGGGACGGTGCGGCAGGAAGTATTCACCCGCCGCGGTGGACTTTGGTTCGGGACCTACCATTTGCTGAATTACCCGGCTAACTACACAAAACCTCTTTATCGCTTCGCCGACTACAACGCGGGCTGGTACGCCAGCCGCAATGCAGCTTTCCAGAGCGCCGTGAGTAAGGCGACGGGCGTGAAGCTGGCGCTGGATGGCGACCTGATTCTGTACACCAGCGATAAACCAAGCAGCACCGAAATGGCGGTACGTAAGCTCTCTAAACAGTTGGATATGAGCGACAGTGAAATCCATCGGGCGCTGCAAAAAGGCGACAGCATTGGATTCGAAAAAACCAGCCTTTACAAACAGGTCTTTGCGCTAGCGGAGAAAAAAGCGGGGCAGCCGCTGGCCAGAGAAATCCTGCCGGGGATCGTGCTTGAAAGCCCTAAAATCACCCGTAATTTGACCACGGCCTGGTTTGCAAAACGCGTGGACGACAGGCGGGCAAGCTGTATGCAGAGGTGACGATGGTGGGCGGAAGCGCTAAAACTTCCGCCTTTTTGATCAGTAATACCAGGCGGAGTGGCGGCGGTTTCTCAGGCGTATCGTCAGGGCGACAATGCCGATGGCGACAGCGCCAAGCAGGAAGGGAATCAGCCCGAATACGGTGCTGACCGCCAGGCCCATCTCAATGCGTGGGCGGCTGGCATCGTTGCCTTGCGCCAGGTACTCCAGCAGGCCGGGCGCCTGCACAATAAGATTCAGCATTTGGGTGGCCACCCAGAAGCAAAAGAGAACGAACAGCGCATAGGCAATATTGCCCGGCACCGATCTTTCTGATTTTGCTGTCATTATGACCCGAGTAGCCGGAATAACGGCTTTCGACAATGAAATATCAGGCATCACGACCTCCCGTAAAAACGCAATCTGAACCGAATGTGTGGCATCTCATAGCGTGAATTTTGGCAGGTGATAGGCGTTGTCAATATCAGATTGCTGGTAATTTGAAGGCCAGAATCCTCCTGGATTTGCATTTTTTGCTCAAGTTCACATTTTCGTAACCTAAGGTAAATCTCGTTAACATTATGCTAGCGGAGTGCGTGGCAACCGCGCGTTTCTCTGCCGCCGATGTGCGACAATGCCTGTAGGCTTATTTTTGAATGCGTGAGGCGGCTATGTTAACCCTGAAAATGCGTCGGGACTGGCATTACTATGCGGTGGCGATTGGGCTGATTTTTATTCTGAATGGCGTGGTCGGTCTGCTGGGCCTGGAAACGAAGGGCTGGCAGAGCTATGCGGTAGGGCTGGTGACCTGGGCGATCGGTTTCTGGCTCGCGGGCTTTATTATCCGCCGTCCCCGGGAAGAGTCGGACACGGCGGAGTCTTAAGCATTAAGACGTGATTGAGCTCTTCAGCGCGCAGTCCTGCTGGTGGCGCTCAAGGGCCAGCTCGATCAGGCGGGTAATCAACTCCTGATAGCTGATACCGCTGGCCTGCCACAGCTTGGGATACATGCTGATGTTGGTAAAGCCCGGCAGCGTGTTGATCTCATTGATGATGACATCGTTATTTTCCGTCAGGAACACGTCAACGCGGGCCATGCCGCTGCATTCCAGCGCCTGATAGGCACGAACGGCGATTTTACGGATTTTGTCGTTAACGTCGGCGTCGAGCGCCGCCGGGACGACAACCTGCGCCGCCTGCTCATCAATGTACTTGGTGTCGTAAGAATAGAACTCGCTGTTCACCACGATCTCACCGCAGGTGCTGGCCTGCGGGTAATCATTCCCCAGCACGGCGCACTCAATTTCACGGCCTTTAATGCCGGTTTCAACCACCACTTTATGGTCAAACTCAAAGGCTAACGCCACCGCCGCGTGATATTGCTCTTCGGTGCTGGCTTTGCTGACGCCGACGGAGGAGCCCTGGTTGGCTGGCTTCACAAACAGCGGCAGACCCAGCTGTTTTTCGATCTCGGCGAAGCTGATTTTGGCGCGGTTAGCGCGGGTTAGCGTGATGAACGGAGCAACGTTCAGGCCCGCGTCGCGCAGCAGGCGTTTGGCTACGTCTTTATCCATGCTGACCGCTGAGCCCAGTACGCCGGAGCCGACAAACGGCAGATTGGCAACGCGGAGCATGCCCTGCAGGGAACCGTCTTCGCCCAGCGTGCCGTGCACAATTGGGAAAATCACGTCGATTTGGGAAAGCTGCTCTGCGGTGCTGGTTTCAATCAACTGGTGTTCGGTCTGGCCAGGGACCAGCGCCACGTTTTTCTCTGACCGGTTCAGGGCGATAAGCGCCGGGTTATTGGCGTTCAGCAGGTAGCTGGACGCATCGTTGATATGCCACTGGCCCTGTTTATCAATGCCCAGCAGCACAACATCAAACTTCGACTTATCAATGGCGTCGACGATATTTTTTGCCGACTGCAGCGACACCTCGTGTTCTGCCGACTTTCCACCAAACACGATACCAACCCGCAGTTTTGCCATGCCTTTAATCCACCCATAAACTTTACGAAAGGGGACAACATAGCACGCTCATTCCGGGGATTCATGTGGTTCCTGCAACAACCTGTCCGGTCGGGCAGGATATGTGCTTTAGTAAGCAATCATGTCTGGATCGTAATGACAATGCCTGGGCGCTGACGGCAATATTCATTAGTGTGATAAGCTTTCCAGAAATCGTTCTGTTCTGGTTGCATCCCCTTTGAAAAAGCGCGCTATGGAGTCCTGGAAGGTCAATCTCATTTCGGTCTGGTTCGGCTGCTTTTTTACCGGCCTTGCGATCAGCCAAATTTTGCCTTTTCTTCCGCTCTATGTTGAGCAGCTTGGCGTCACTTCCCACGAAGCCCTTTCCCTTTGGTCCGGCCTGACGTTCAGCGTCACGTTTTTGGTTTCGGCCATTGTTTCGCCGATGTGGGGCAGTCTGGCTGACCGCAAAGGGCGTAAGCTGATGCTGCTTCGCGCTTCGTTTGGCATGGCGGTGGCGATTCTTCTCCAGGCTTTTGCGACCAACGTCTGGCAGCTGTTCCTGCTTCGCGCGGTGATGGGTTTAACCTCGGGCTATATTCCTAATGCGATGGCGCTGGTGGCCTCTCAGGTGCCACGCGAACGCAGCGGCTGGGCTATAAGTACGCTTTCAACCGGGCAAATCAGCGGCGTGATTGTGGGCCCGCTGCTCGGCGGCTTTATGGCGGATCATCTTGGGCTAAGGCCGGTTTTCTTTGCCACCGCCGGGCTGCTGATGGTCAGTTTCCTGGTAACGCTGCTGCTGATTAAAGAGGGCGCTCGCCCGAAAATCAGTAAAGATGAGCGCCTGACCGGGAAAGAAGTTTTCGCCACGCTGCCTTACCCCTGGCTGATCCTCAGTCTGTTTATCACCACGCTGGTGATCCAGCTCTGTAATGGCTCGATTGGCCCGATTCTGGCGCTGTTTATCAAACAACTGGCCCCGGACAGCAACAATATTGCGTTTATGAGCGGATTTATCGCCGCCTTGCCGGGCATTTCCGCGCTCTTTGCCGCGCCTAAATTGGGCAAACTGGGCGACAGGATTGGCACTGAACGTATTTTGATGGCGACGCTGTGCTGCGCGGTGGTGTTATTCCTGGCCATGTCCTTTGTCACTTCGCCGGTGCAGCTTGGCATTTTGCGCTTTTTGCTGGGCTTTGCTGACGGGGCAATGTTACCGGCGGTGCAAACGCTGTTGCTCAAGTACTGCAGTGACCAGGTCACCGGGCGCATCTTTGGTTATAACCAGTCGTTTATGTATTTGGGGAATGTCGCCGGGCCTTTAATGGGGGCCGGAGTTTCCGCAATGGCCGGTTTTCGTTACGTTTTTGCAGCAACCGCCGTGGTTGTGCTGCTCAATGTCTGGCAGTTGGCGGTGGCTCTTAAACGCAAAAATGCCCGTCAGGCGCTGGCCGGCAAAAGCGCTTAGCCACCGGTCAGTTTCTCTGCGTGGGATATTATTGAGCGAAATATGAAGATTGATTTCGACTTATTATTCATTTAGTCCGCCGCTGCAGATTTAGAGAATAATATTCCATTATTCTTTTTTTGTGGTGCAAAAAAATCGTTGTCGGGATTATTATCAGACGGAATCATTTTAATATTGCCGCTATTTGATTTGATGCACATATTTAACCTGGGATATTGCTCTCAGGTGGATCTGAGTGTTAACGTCATGCCTTAACCCCGCAGGGACTGAGAAAATGAAAAATCTTATTGCTGAGTTATTGGTTAAGCTCGCCGAAAAGGAAGAAGAATCGAAAGAGCTGGTTGCTCAGGTTGAAGCGCTAGAAATAGTGGTCACAGCCTTATTGAGACGCCTTGAACAGGGAGAACGTTCGGCACTGGTTGCCAGCATTGAAGGGGCGTTAGATGATGCCTCCCCAAAGACGGCAGTGCCGGTACAGGATACCGAATTACTCCGACAATATTTAAAAAAGCTCCTTATCCATCCCCGTAGTTGAATCAAATTTCACTGTCATATTAGTGTCATAAGTCATTTTTATACTCGCTCTGTTTTTATTTATATTCAGTAGTTACTACATGGAGAAAATAAAGTGAAACAGAGCGTAATTATCGCCAGCCTGCTGCCTTTGCTGCTTGTCAGCGCCCCATCAAAATCACAAGAAACATCCTCTTCCCCTCTGGAAAATCGCGCCGCTCAGGGAGATTTAACTCAGCCGGGTGGTGCTCGCCGTATTACTGGCGATCAAACTGAAGCGATCCGTGCCTCGCTCAACAATAAAACAGCGAAGAACATTATTCTGCTGATTGGTGACGGTATGGGTGATTCGGAAATTACCGCCGCCAGAAACTATGCCGAAGGGGCAGGTGGTTTCTTTAAAGGGATTGATGCTTTACCGCTGACCGGACAATACACCCATTATTCTTTAGACAAGAAAACGAAAAAGCCGGATTACGTCACCGATTCTGCTGCTTCCGCCACGGCGTGGAGTACCGGGGTGAAAACCTACAACGGCGCGCTGGGCGTGGACGTTGACGGGAAAGATCATGTAACCATCCTCGAACTGGCGAAAGCGGCCGGAAAGGCGACGGGCAACGTTTCCACGGCAGAAATTCAAGATGCCACGCCAGCGGCGCTGGTTTCCCACGTGACGGGGCGTAAATGCTATGGCCCAAGCGCGACCAGCGAAAAATGTGCCACTAACGCGCTGGAAAACGGGGGCAAAGGCTCCATTACCGAGCAACTGCTGAATACTCGCGCCGACGTGACGCTTGGCGGTGGGGCAAAAACCTTTAGCGAAACGGCAAAAGCCGGTGAATGGAACGGGAAAACGCTGCGCGAGCAGGCTGATGCCCGTGGCTATCAGTGGGTGGATAACGCCGCTGGCCTTGCGGCGGTGACAGAAGCTAACCAGCAGAAACCGCTGATCGGTATGTTCGCCGACGGCAATATGCCTGTGCGCTGGGAAGGGCCGAAGGCCACTTACCACGGGAATATCGATCAGCCAGCCGTGACCTGTACGCCTAATCCGAAGCGTGACAGCAGCGTGCCGACCCTGGCGCAGATGACCGAAAAAGCTATCGACCTGCTGAAAGGCAACGAGAAAGGCTTCTTCCTGCAGGTCGAAGGCGCTTCTATTGATAAACAAGATCACGCCGCTAACCCTTGTGGGCAGATTGGCGAGACGGTCGATCTCGATGAAGCCGTGCAAAAAGCGCTGGAGTTTGCCCGTAAAGACGGCAATACCCTGGTTATTGTTACCGCAGACCACGCCCATTCCAGCCAGATTGTGGCGCCGGACACCAAAGCTCCAGGCCTGACTCAGGCGCTGAACACCAAAGACGGCGCAGTGATGGTCATCAGCTACGGCAACTCCGAGGGGGAATCTCAGGAGCACACCGGCACCCAGCTACGCGTGGCAGCCTATGGCCCACATGCAGCCAATGTGGTGGGGCTGACCGATCAGACCGACCTGTTCTACACCATGAAATCGGCGATGGCGCTGGAGTAAAGGCGCGCATACGTAACAGGTAAGAAAAAAATGCGGCGGAAACGTCGCATTTTTTTTGCCTTAGGCCAGGCTTTAAACGTCACAATAAAAAAGGAATAAGGTATGAAATTTTCATTATTAGCGGTGTTACTGGTAGGGCTGGTTGGGTCAGCAACGGCGGCGGATAAAACGATGACGCCGCAGCAGCAGCGGATGACCACCTGTAATCAGCAGGCGGCTTCACAGTCCCTGAAAGGGGATCAGCGTAAGAGCTACATGAGTAGCTGCCTGAAAGGGGAAGCGCCTGCCGCAGCGGGGAAAACCCTGACGCCTCAGCAGCAAAAAATGAAGGACTGTAATGCGGATGCCGGGAAGCAATCGCTGAAGGGCGACGCCAGAAAAACCTTTATGAGCAATTGCCTGAAGAAAAAGTAAGTTGTTTTGAATGACCCTCACCCCGGCCCTCTCCCTGAGAGGGAGAGGGGGAAATCGAAGATTTATGCTCGATTCAGAGCCCTCTCCCCGTCGGCAGAGGGCTTTTATTTTGGGTTTTGATGAAGGAATTTATGCTCAGTCTAATCCCCTCTCCCCGTGGGGAGAGGGTTAGGGTGAGGGGCTATGCCCAAATCAGGACTTCCCGAGCAGCTCCGACTTTGCCATACACTTCACCATCGCTTCCATCACTGCGGCGCGGAAACCTTTCTCTTCCAGCACTTTGACCGCTTCAATGGTGGTGCCACCAGGGGAGCAGACCATGTCTTTCAGCTCGCCCGGATGGGTACCGGTTTCCAGCACCATCTTCGCCGAGCCCATCACCGCCTGAGCGGCAAACTGATAGGCCTGTTTGCGCGGCATACCGCCCAGCACTGCGGCATCGGCCATAGCTTCGATAAACATAAATACGTAGGCTGGGGCAGAACCGCTGACGCCCACGACAGGGTGGATCATCGCTTCACTTACAACTTCAGCCTGGCCAAAGCTGCGGAAAATGCTCACCGCATCGGCAATGTCTTCCGGCGTGACAAGGGCGTTTGGCGTGACTGACGTCATGCCCGCGTTCACCAGTGCCGGGGTATTCGGCATCGCACGGATAATTTTCCGGTCATGGCCCAATACTTTAGCCAGGGTTTCCAGCGTGATACCCGCGGCAATGGAGATAATCACGGTGTCTTTGTTCAGGTCGGAGTTAACTTCGCTCAGCACCTTAAGCATGATGTTTGGCTTCACGGCGCCAAAGACGATGTCGGCTATCTGCGCGACTTCCTGCGCGCTCTGCGCCGGGTTAATGCCGTATTCTTCGCACAAAGCCTGAACTTTGTCCGGCGACGGGGTGTAGATCCAGATATTGCCGGCAGGCACAAGGCCGCTGGAAATCAGGCCGCCGAGGATGGCTTTGCCCATGTTACCGCAGCCAATAAACCCTATTTTCTTGTCCATAGCATGACTCCATGGTGATGTGTTTTGTTATTTGATGGTCATAGCTTAACGCGCTTTTTACCGCTTAGGCTATGTTTGCACTCAACGGCGAGCGGAGCGGGGTGGAAACAGATAAATTTTGCCATTCGGCAAAAGCACGGCAAAATCGCCCCCATTCCCACCGAAAGTCAGGAGCCATAATGCAAATTTGGGTGGATGCCGATGCGTGTCCAAAAGTCATCAAAGAGGTGCTGTTTCGCGCGGCAGATCGTGCTCAGGTTATGGTCACGCTGGTGGCCAATCAGGGGATGAAAACGCCGCCGTCGCGGTTTATTCGCAGCCTGCAGGTTGCCTCTGGGTTTGACGTGGCGGATAACGAAATTGTGCGTCGCTGCGAGAAAGACGACTTGGTTATCACCGCCGATATTCCACTGGCGGCGGATGTGCTGGAGAAAGGGGCTGTGGCGCTGAATCCCCGGGGCGAGCTATACACTCCCGCAACCATTCGTGAACGCCTGACGATGCGTGACTTTATGGATACCCTGCGCGCCAGCGGCGTACAAACCGGCGGGCCGGACAGCCTGAGCCAGCGCGACCGCCAGCAGTTTGCCAATGAGCTGGAAAAGTGGCTGCTGAAGGTCGCGCGGGCACAAAAGTCTTAAATGAAGCTGTCGTCGTCGTCGCCGTAATCGTCGCCGCCAAAATCATCGTTACCGTAATCGGTATTGTCCTGAGACTGCCAGCCGCCCTGGTTCAGGAACTGACGATCGTCGACCTGGTTGTAGTCGTTGACCGAGTCGAATGAACTGTTGTCGAAGGTTGGCGCCGGTTCATTGATAATATTGACGATCTCTTCCGGCTGGCTGCGGTGGAACATGCTGGTCAGCATTTCTGCCACCACAACACCACCGGCTACGCCCGCTGCGGTTTGCAGCGCGCCAGATAAGAACCCGCCTCCGGCACGCGGAGCGCTGGCTGGGGCAGCCTGCTGCTGCGGTGCGCCATACCCGGCAGGAGCGCCGTATCCGCCCTGTTGTGGCGCGCCGTAGCCTGGCGCAGAAGAGGTGCCATAGTTCTGGCTACCCGGAATTGGATCGGAGCCGCGAGCTGTATTATTACTGTTGCTGCCGCCGCCACCGAACAATCCGGCAAGGAAACCGCCGCTGCTTTGCTGCTGGCGAGATTTCTGCTCCAGCTCGCTCACCTGTGCTTCCAGGGCCTGAATTTTGCCATTCAGCTGCTTCATGGCCGCTTCCTGAATAAGGATCGTCTGCGTCATGTAGTAGGCGGCACCCGGCTGCTGGCTGAGGTGTTGCGCAATCCGCTGTTCGGCGGCCGCATCGCGGGTGGCACTTTGGCTTTCGGCCTGTTTCAGACGGTCAAAAAGCCCGTCAATAAGACGCTGCTCTTCAGATTGCATGGTTCATACCTCTGTCATGATGAAATCTTAAAACGAGTCTGGATCACATTCAGCGTAGGTGAAACGCCTTAATCGTAAAGCTAACCATAAATGTGTTACCGAATCTCAGATTAAGGGTTGTCATTGGCCTGGCGTTTAAAGTATTGTGGCGCAGTTAGCAGGTGGTGGATTTAGTTTACACTTGTTACGTATCAGTTAATGCCGTTATAGCTGGGTTTTGAGCGATAGATTTCATTTTTGTAATTATAAGTTTACACTTGTCGCGTACTAGTTTAATGGTATTATCGCACTCTGTTTTCCTGCTTTTGCCCCTTGTGGCCTCAGGCCCGCATTTCCGAGGATTATCTTTGATGACTCAACCCCTATTCTTAGTCGGCGCGCGCGGCTGTGGTAAGACGACCGTTGGTCACGCATTGGCGAGAAAGCTGGGTTACGCCTTTGTCGATACCGACAGTTTCCTGCTGAACCACACCGGCAAGAGCGTGGCGGAGATTGTGGCCGAAGAGGGCTGGGAAGGGTTTCGTGCTCGTGAATCCGATGCGCTGCAGCGCGTAACGGCTCCGGCGACGGTTGTGGCGACCGGTGGCGGGATGGTGCTGGCTGAGGGCAACCGCCAGTTTATGCAGGAAAATGGTATCCCGGTTTGGCTACATGCCCCGGCTCAGATTCTGGCTTCGCGCCTGAGCGCTTCTCCAGAAGAAGGGCAGCGCCCAACGCTGACCGGTAAAGGCATTACCGACGAAATTGTCGATGTTCTAGCCGCTCGCGAAGGGCTCTACCGGCAGGTTGCCCGTCATATTGTGGACGCTACCCGCTCTCCTGATGCGGTAGTGGAATCTATCCTCAGCGCATTACAAATGGCCCGCGCCAGTTAGCCTATACTTAACGCTCATCCATAAGAAATTAAGGACGAGCGATGGCCATTTCACCGCTTTCCTTCAAGATCCTGACGGGGCTTTTAAGGCGTACGCCATGCGTGCGACCTCCTTCATAAGAGAAACTTTTATCTCATTCATTTAGCTAAAATATATTCTATTAGAGATGTTGCTCAGTAGTTGATGTTTCGTTAAGGATTTCGATATCGCTCAGGTTGTATGCTGCAGATTGTGGCGATCAAAAAACGATCGACCCCGGCGAGTTATTTCATAGCGGATGTGGAGCAGTGCAGCGAAGAGGGTGGTAACTGAGTAATAGCGGAGCGAAGCATGAAACCAACTGTAGCCATTCTCACCGTCGGCAAAGTGTCAGTCAGTGAGGTTTTACCTTTTTTAACTGAACATATCTCTGAACAACAAATCTCCCAGGTCAGCCTGTTGGGCAATCTCTCTCCCGATGAGGTTCGCCGTCAGTTTTCCCCGTCACCCGGCGAAGAGACGCTGCTTACGCTGTTAGCGGATAACACCATTACGCCAGTCGGGCGGGACAAAATCTCCATTGCGATGCAGGGCATCATTGAACAGCTGGATAATCAAGGCTACGAAGTTATCCTGCTGATGAGCACGATGCCGCTGACGGGATTAAGCGCCCGCAATGCCATCCTGCTGGAGCCTGAGCGTATTATTCCGCCGCAGGTGGCGTCGATTGTGGATGGCCATCAGGTAGGGATCATTCTGCCGGTTGCCGACATGATTAAGTTCCAGGAGCTGAAATGGCGCAAGCTGACCCATCCGCCGCTTTACGCGCTCGCGAATCCGGTACACGGCAGCGAAGCCGAACTGCTGGAGGCTGGCAGAAAACTGATGACGGAAGGGGCGGATGTTCTGGTCCTCGACTGTCTTGGTTACCATCAAAAACACCGGGATTTACTGCAAAAGCAGCTGGATGTACCGGTGCTGTTATCCAACGTGCTGGTGGCTCGATTAGCCGCAGAATTGCTTATCTGAACGGAATTAACAATTTGCGTGACAGGCCGGAGAGTTCGCCTCTATAGTGGTTTTTTCACTAATGTCGATAAAGGGCCTGTCCATGCTTCAGAGTAACGAGTACTTCTCCGGGAAAGTAAAATCCATCGGTTTTACCAGCAGCAGCACTGGCCGTGCGAGCGTTGGGGTGATGGCGGAGGGGGAATACACCTTCGGGACCGCCCAGCCGGAAGAAATGACCGTAGTGAGCGGCGCTTTGCACGTTTTGCTGCCGGGGGAAACAGAGTGGAAAACCTATGCTGCGGGCGAAATTTTTAACGTTCCGGGCCACAGCGAGTTTCATCTGCAGGTAGCCGAGCCAACGTCCTACCTTTGCCGCTACCTGGCCGATAAATAACTGAGTTTCAGGCCCCTCGTTTCACCGCGAGGGGCTTTTTTATGCGTCAGCCACGGCAATTAGCGCTGTGCTTCCCCGCCGAGGGCTTCTACCAGGTTGGTAATCAGCGCCGACAGCTCGCCGGTCATCAGAATAAAATCGGCGTCGAAACGCCCGCCAAAATCTTCCCGGTCGATATCGTCGTTCTGCTCACGCAGGATATCAGCAAATTTCAGGCGCTTGACCGAGCCATCGTCCGCCAGCACGAACTGAATACGCTCCTGCCAGTCCAGCGCCAGCTTGGTGACCACTTTGCCGGTTTCAATGTGCGCGGCGATTTCATCGCACACCAGCTCTTGCTGCTTGCAGCGGATCACGCCGCCGCCTTCAAGGATCGCCTTGAGTTCAGCTTCGTCCATCAGCGCAAAGCCTGCCGGAACATCGCCTGAACGCACCCACTCGGTCAGCGTCAGTTCGATAGGGTTTTCCAGCGCCAGCGGGACCACCGGCAGAGAACCCAGGCTTTTACGCAGCAGGGCCAGCGTATCTTCCGCTTTTTTGGCGCTGGCGCAGTCAACCATGATCAGGCCGTTGACGGTGTCTATCCACATCATTGTCTGGCTAAAGCGGCTGAAAGCGCGCGGCAGCAGGGAGTGCAGCACTTCGTCTTTCAGGGAATCTTTCTCGGTCTTTTTCAGCTTGCGGGCCTGTTCCGCTTCCAGCTTATTGATTTTGGCTTCAAGAGCCTGTTTGATGACCGGAGCGGGCAGAATTTTTTCTTCTTTACGGGCGCAAATCACAATCTGGCCGTTGGCAACATGGGTTAATGCATCGCTGTGCGAGCCCATCGGCGACACCCAGCCGGTTTTGGCCATGTCCTGGCTGCCGCAAGGGGTGAAGGTGAAGGCGGCTAACTGTTTTTCCATTGCATCCGCCGTCAGCGTGATGTCACGGCTTAAACGGTAAACCATTAAATTTTTAAACCACAGCATGATTCTGTCCCAGGTTGTCAGTTAAACGCAGCGGGCATGATAACGAATTGACGGCCTCGTTTCATTGTCTTTGCTTGGCCTGCATTTTAGGTAGTTGATAATTATCACCAAATGAGGAAGTTCTTGTGCGCATAGGTATCGATCTCGGTGGGACTAAAACAGAAGTGATCGCGCTGGCAGACGACGGTAAACAGCTTTATCGCCACCGTTTGCCCACGCCTAAAAACGACTACCAGGCTACCATCAAAAACATTGTTGAGCTGGTGCGGCTGGCGGAAGAAGCCACGGGCGAGACCGGTACGGTAGGGCTTGGGATCCCGGGATCGATCTCCCCTTATACCCGGGTGGTGAAAAATGCGAACTCAACCTGGCTGAACGGGCAGCCGTTTGACAAGGATCTTAGCGTGGCGCTCAAGCGCGAAGTCAGGCTGGCGAACGATGCTAACTGCCTGGCGGTGTCGGAAGCTATCGATGGTGCTGCCGCAGGGGCGCCGATCGTCTTCGCGGTGATCATCGGCACCGGCTGCGGCGCGGGCGTGGCGATCAATGGCCGGAGCCTGATCGGTGGCAACGGCACCGCGGGCGAGTGGGGGCATAACCCGCTGCCTTGGATGGATGAAGACGAACTGCGTTTCCGGGAAGAAGTGCCGTGCTACTGCGGCAAGCAGGGCTGCATTGAGACTTTTATTTCAGGCACCGGTTTCGGCACGGACTACCAGCGCCTGAGCGGAAAAACGCTGAAAGGGCATGAGATCATCAGCCTGGCAGAACAGCAGGATCCGCTGGCGGAGCTGGCCATCAGCCGCTATGAGACACGCCTGGCGAAGTCGCTGGCGCATATCGTCAACATTCTGGATCCAGATGTGATCGTGCTGGGCGGCGGAATGAGCAACGTGGAGCGTTTATACCGGACGGTGCCGCAGCTGATTAAGCCGTGGGTGTTTGGCGGCGAGTGTGAAACGCCCATTCGCAAAGCGGTACACGGGGATTCCAGCGGCGTTCGCGGTGCGGCGTGGCTGTGGCCGATAGAGAAGTAAATCACCCCTCACCCCGACCCTCTCCCCATGGGGGAGAGGGAGAAAACAACAGGTCAGAATGGCAGACAATCTATTCCCTCTCCCTTCAAGGGAGAGGGTTAGGGTGAGGATCACTCCACTGCGAAAACCTTATCCAGCCGGCTGACACCTAACCCGTTAATCTTCTTCACTTTAATCTGCACCGGGATCCGTTCCTTCATCGCCTCAACGTGGCTGATCACGCCGATGGTTTTGCCGCTGGCGTTCAGCGTATCCAGCGCGTCGAGTGCGGTATCCAGCGTCTGCGCGTCCAGGGTGCCAAAACCTTCATCCAGGAACAGGGAATCAATGCGGGTTTTATGGCTGACCAGGTCGGATAACGCCAGTGCCAGCGCCAGGCTCACCAGGAAGCTTTCGCCCCCGGAAAGCGTGCGGGTGTCACGTACCGCATCGGCCTGCCATGTATCAACCACCTGTAATTCAAGCGCTTCGCTGTCTTTACGCTGCAGCAGGTAGCGCCCGTGCAGGCGATTGAGCTGATTGTTTGCCAGCCAGACGAGGTTATCCAGCGTCAGACCTTGCGCAAATTTACGGAATTTATCCCCTTCTTTGGAGCCGATAAGCGCGTTGAGATAGCCCCAGTCTTCCGCCTGCGCTTCACAGGCTTTTATTTCCTGCATCAGCGTTTGCTGGCGAACCCGGTTTTCCTCGTCGTGCCGCAGCTGCTGGGTAATTTGACCCTGTTGTGAAGCATTCTCGCGCAGCTGGAGGGCAAGCGCTGAAATTTGTGCCTCCAGTGCGCCAGGGGCTGTTTCTTCATGCAGATTTTCTGGCCGCGTCGATAAGTGCTGAGCCAGCGCATTTTCAACCTGTTCCAGCAGAGTGACCTGCTGCTGATGCTGGCGCTCCAGAAGCTGTTTACGCTGTTCCAGCTCAAGGCGTTCGGTTTCTTCCAGCAGGGCGCTGCGGAAATCGGCTTCATCGCTGAACTGGCTGGCAGAAAGCGCATTCCTGAACTGCGCCTGCGCCGCAGTACTTTCTTCTTCGCTTTGCTTCAGTTGCTGTTGCAGGGACTGGCGCTGCCCTTCAAGCTGGTTGCAATCGTTATGCAGCGCTTGCCAGTTTTGCAGCGCTGCCTGGTGCTCGTGTTCATTCAGCGGCAGTGGGCTGGAGCCATCGTCTGCAAGGGTTGAGAGCAACATATCGAGCGCGGAGAGCTGCTGGCGAAGCTGCGGCAGTTTCTCCTGCTGCTGCTGCCATTGCTGAGATTCTTTTTGGCGAGCCTCAAGCCAGGTTTGCTCTGCGCCCGGCTCAGGGCGCTGAAGACCGGCCTGCTCCAGCCCCGCTTGTAGCGAAGCGCGCTGTGCCACAAAATCTGCGAGCAGTTTTTCATGCTGCTGACTGTCGCGCTGGTATTGCGTCTCCAGCGCCTGCCGCTCGCCAAGCTGGCGCAGCTGCAGCTCGCGCTGTTCCTGCTCGTCAAGCCAGGCGCTGATATCGTCCTGAGGCGTTAAAGCGATGGCGAGTTCCGCGCACTGCTGCTGCCAGCGGGCTGAGAGTGCAGTTTCTTCTGCCTCAATGGCGCTGCTGGCCTGGGCCAGTTTTTCGCGTTGATGGCGCTGAGTATCAAGCTGACCTTTAAGGGCAAAGCCAAGCTCTGCGAGTTTAGCCACTTCTTGCTTAAGGGTGGCCAGGCGCTGTTGGTTCTCACCTGGTTCGAGAGCTTTATACGCCTCTACAGCCGGGTGTTGGGTTGAGCCGCAAAGCGGACACGGCGAATCAGGCTGCAAGCGTGCGCGCTCGGCTTCAAGACTCTGGATGCGCTTTTCCTGCTCAACGACTTTTTCCAGGTCCGCTTCGTGCTGGCGTTTGTCTTTGTACTGCTGGCGCTTTTGCCCCAGTTCAACGTCACGCCCTGCAATCTCTTTATCCAGTTCGATAAGCTCGCGCTGTTGCTCGGTTTTGTGTTTCTCCAGCGTGGCAAATTGTGGCTGCAAAGTGGCCAACAGCTGGCGTGCAGCCCGGGTTGCCTGCAGTCGCTGTAAGTGATCGCTCACTTCATCAGGAGAAAGGCTAAGCTTTGGCTCCGGCAGCGCCTGCAGCTTTTGCCGACTGACCTCGAGCGCCTGCTTTAGCTCAGTCAGCTGTTTTTCGTCGCGCTGTTGCTGCGTGAACGCCATGCGCCAGCCCGTCAGTTCGGCAGACCAAAGTCGATAGCGGTCATTCGCCGCGAGCCAGTCTTCGACCTGCTGAGCTTCATTCTTCAGACGCTGGGCCTGTTCGGCGGCCAGCATTCGGGTTTGCTGCCGGCGGATGGAAAGCTGCTGTAAGCGGGTATTCACTTTCTCCGCTGCCTCGCTGTTTTGCTTCAGCGACTGCTGCTTTTCCTGCAGCCGCTGCCAGTCAGGGCGAAGTTTTTCGGCAGGCAAGGCTTGGGTCAGTTTCGCCAGCATCGGCTCTGCGTCTTTGAGCGACTGATTGGCTGCGTTCAGCGCCTGCTGCTTTTGGGTTTTGTCGGCAGAAAGTCGGGCTAGCTGAGTGAGCCACTGCTGGTGTTGCTGCTGTTGTTGGAGCTCCCCGGACAGTTTTTTCTCTTCAACAGTGAGTACCTGCAAACTCTCGGCAAGCTGCTGTTGCTGCTCTGCGGTTAATAGCGCGACGCCAGAAGCCTGAGCCAGCAGGTTTTCAAGGCGGCTTTTGATTTGCTTATGATTTTCAAACACCGCGGCGGAAACGGTGCCGTAAATCTCCGTGCCGGTCAGCTCTTCAAGCAGCGAGGCGCGGTCGTTTGCGTCGGCGTTTAAAAAGGCGGCGAACTGCCCCTGGGAGAGCATCATCGAACGGGTGAAGCGGTCGTAGTCCAGGCCGGTGAGGAAGGCGATAATCTCCAGCTTGTCTTTGATTTTATCGGCGAGAATTTTGCCATCTTCGATTTGAGCCAGCTCCACGCGCGGTGCCTGGAGATTGCCGTTCGCCGCGTTGCGGGCGCGATTCTGGCTCCAGAAAGCGCGGTAGCCCGTGCCTTTTACCTCAAACTCGACTTCGGCCAGGCATTCTGCAGTGTCCCGGGTCATCAGGTCGTTTTGCGACTGCGACACGGTGTTGAGGCGCGGGGTCTTGTGGTACAGCGCCAGGCAAATGGCATCCAGCAGGGTGGTTTTGCCCGCGCCCGTGGGTCCGGTGATAGCAAACAGCCCGTTGCTGGCGAAAGGCTCCTGGGTGAAATCAATCTTCCACTCGCCTTTCAGGGAGTTGATGTTTTTTAACCTCAGGCTGAGGATCTTCATGCCTGTTCCTCCTGCTGGTGCAAATCTGAAAGGGTTTGGGCAAACAGCGTTCTTAGCCTGGCGGCGCGTTCCTCGCTGGTTTCTTCCTGACTCAGCCGGCGCTCAAAAACCTCTTCAACGCTTAACTCGCTCAGCGTCTCTTTATGCTGGCTGGCAATCACCCGTTCGCGCTGTTCGCGGCTGCGGCGCAGCAGAACGACTTCAACCGGTAAATCGTCGGTCAGCGCCTGTACCTGGCGCTGCATGTCGTGCAGATATTCGTCGGTGGCGATTTCGATATCCAGCCAGACGTTGGGTTCGGCAGGCGCGTTTCGCCACTGTTCAAGCTGCTGCTCGATTTCGCGCAGCGACCCTTTCACGATGGCCAGCGGCTGGCTGATGGGGACTTCCAGAGGCTCGACGCTGGTTAGCGCTCCGCCGTTGAATGTCACCAGAAAAACGGTTTTGGCTTTGCCGGTTTCATCGAAGCTCAGCGGAATCGGTGAGCCGCTGTAGCGAATATGCTCCGTGCCGCCAATTTTTTGCGCGCGATGAATATGCCCGAGCGCAATGTAGTCAGCGGGCGGGAAGTGCTGCGCCGGGAAAGCGTCCAGCGTGCCAATATAAATGTCACGCACCGCATCGGATTTCGTCACGCCCACCGTGGTCAGGTGCCCGGTGGCGATAATCGGTAGCGGCTGGTCACCGCGAAGCGCCACGGCGGCGGCATAACATTGCTGATAATGTTCGCTGATGGCTTCCATTAAAGAACGCTGTTTTTCATGGCCGGACAGCCCCGCCTGGCTGCTTTGAATATCGCGAGGGCGCAGGAAAGGAATAGGGCAGAGAATCGCCCCCGGCGTGCCGTCTTTTTGGTTGAGCACCAGCGCCTGTTCATCTTTGTTATGGCGAGCGCTGGCAATCACTCGGGTATTCAGGCAGGCCAGGAGTTCGCGGGATTCATTCAGGGTGGCTACGGAATCGTGATTCCCCGCCAGCACCACGAGCTGGCAGCCGGTGCCCTGTAGCTGCACGACAAAACGGTTATACATTTCACGGGCGTAGCTCGGCGGCGAGCCGGTATCAAAGATATCTCCCGCGACGAGGATCGCATCCACCTGATGTTCGACCGCGGCGTTTAACAGCCAGTCGAGAAAGGCCTGATGTTCAGAAGCCCGGCTTTTGGTATAGAAGTTTTGGCCGAGGTGCCAGTCTGATGTGTGGAGAATGCGCATAACCTGTCCCATGGCAAAGAGGCGAATTACCGATTATAAGCTATTGAGCTGGCAGCGTAACCGTCAGTAAAAATCCGTGGCTGTCATAATTCAAAAAGGTGAAATATCTGGCCGTCATCTTTTTCATAAATCTGTCACAAATCTGACGCATACTGGCGCACAATTAATAAGAGATGGTCTCTTTTCAACAGGGTAAATCATGGCGAGACGCATTTTAGTCGTAGAAGATGAAGCTCCGATTCGTGAAATGGTGAGCTTTGTGCTCGAGCAAAATGGCTTCCAGTCGGTAGAGGCGGAAGATTATGACAGCGCGGTTAACCTGCTGATTGAACCTTTCCCCGACCTGATCCTGCTGGACTGGATGCTGCCAGGCGGTTCCGGGATCCAGTTTATCAAGCACCTGAAGCGTGAAGCGCTGACCCGCGAAATCCCGGTGATGATGCTGACCGCGCGTGGCGAAGAAGAAGATCGCGTGCGTGGCCTTGAAGTCGGTGCCGATGATTACATCACTAAGCCGTTCTCGCCTAAAGAGCTGGTGGCGCGTATTAAAGCGGTGATGCGCCGTATTTCCCCGATGGCGGTGGAAGAAGTGATTGAGATGCAGGGGCTGAGCCTTGACCCGTCCTCACACCGCGTGATGACCGGCGAAGATCCGCTCGACATGGGGCCAACTGAATTTAAGCTGTTACACTTCTTTATGACCCACCCGGAGCGCGTTTACAGCCGTGAACAGCTGCTTAATAACGTGTGGGGAACGAACGTTTACGTTGAAGACCGTACCGTAGACGTGCATATTCGTCGCCTGCGTAAAGCGTTGGAAACAAGTGGTCATGACAAAATGGTGCAAACAGTTCGCGGCACGGGTTATCGTTTTTCAACCCGTTTTTAATATGCTGACAGGAGCGTGACGCGTGCTGGAACGGCTGTCATGGAAAAGGCTGGTACTGGAGCTGGTGCTCTGTTGTATGCCAGCGGCAATTCTCGGATTGATTTTTGGCCACCTGCCGTGGTTTTTACTGGCGGCAGTGACCGCCCTGCTAAGCTGGCATTTCTGGAATTTACTTCGTCTCTCCTGGTGGCTGTGGGTTGACCGCAGCATGACCCCGCCGCCCGGGCGGGGAAGCTGGGAACCTCTGCTCTACGGGCTGCACCAGATGCAGCTACGTAATAAAAAGCGCCGCAAAGAGTTAGGCAACCTGATCAAACGCTTCCGAAGCGGGGCAGAATCTCTGCCCGATGCGGTCGTGCTGACCACCGAAGAAGGCACCATTTTTTGGTGTAACGGCTTGGCACAGCTGCTGCTTGGCCTGCGCTGGCCGGACGACAGCGGCCAAAATATCCTCAACCTGCTGCGTTACCCTGAATTCTCGCAATACGTGGCGAAGCAGCAGTTTGGTCGCCCACTGACTCTGGTGCTGAACAATGGCCGTCATCTTGAGTTCCGCGTGATGCCTTACGCCGACGGGCAGTGGCTGATGGTGGCGCGTGACGTCACGCAGATGCACCAGCTTGAAGGCGCCCGCCGCAACTTCTTTGCCAACGTCAGCCATGAGCTACGCACGCCGCTGACCGTGTTGCAGGGGTATCTGGAGATGATGCAGGATCAGGCTCTGGAAGGGCCGCTGCGGGACAAAGCGCTGCATACCATGCGCGAGCAAACCTCTCGCATGGAAGGGCTGGTGAGGCAACTGCTTACGCTGTCGCGCATTGAAGCCGCCCCCACGCTGTCGATGAATGAGAAAATCGACGTGCCGCTGATGCTGCGCGTGGTTGAACGTGAAGCGCAGACGCTGAGCCAGCAGAAGCAAACGCTCACTTTTAACGTTGAGCCAGGGCTTCAGGTTTACGGCAACGAAGAACAGCTGCGTAGCGCGATCTCTAACCTGGTGTATAACGCGGTGAATCACACGCCAGCCGGGACACACATCACCGTCACCTGGCGCCGGCTGCCTCACGGCGTCGCGTTCAGCGTGAAGGATACCGGGCCGGGGATCTCCGCCGAGCACATTCCGCGCCTGACGGAGCGTTTCTACCGCGTAGACAAAGCGCGCTCCCGGCAGACCGGGGGCAGCGGGCTTGGGCTGGCTATCGTGAAGCATGCCCTTAGCCATCATGATGCGCGGCTTGATATCGAAAGCGTGCCGGGGCAGGGATCGACGTTTTCGTTCATTCTGCCCGAGCGCTTAATCGCCCATGAGTCAGCGGTGGCTGCACATTAATTCACCGCAGCCGTCAAGTTCGCTTTCCACAGGCCAGTTTTCTGGCCTTTTTGTTTGTATTTTCACCACTCGTTAAGTGATGAATATCGAATTGATGCTTTTTTGTCCGAATGATAAGCCATAACAAAAGCGTATAATCAACTTTATTCACTGCTTATGCGTATTTTTAAAGGATATATTTCTGGTTTCCCGATCCCTTCTTGTCTTCAAACGCTATAAGCGTTTTAATTGCCCCCCTGTTATTACCAGACCGACTGAAATTGCGTGGTAATTCGACTAACTATTCTTCGCCACCGATCCGGAGAAGCATATTCCGCTGTCGTTACCGGTAATAACCGCGTTTTTACCGAACGTTATTTGGACTGAACGTCGGTTTAAAAATTTGAGTATTTTCAACACCACACATCCACAGGCTGCTTTATTTTATGACCTATCATTTGAAATCTCGTGACATCATCGCTCTGGGCTTTATGACCTTTGCGCTGTTTGTGGGCGCGGGCAACATCATTTTCCCTCCTATGGTTGGCTTACAGGCTGGCGAGCACGTCTGGACGGCGGCGCTTGGCTTCCTGGTCACGGCGGTAGGTTTACCCGTTCTGACTATCGTGGCGATTGCCCGCGTGGGCGGCGGTATTGACAGCCTGAGCTCGCCGATTGGCCGCCGCGCCGGTATTTTGCTGGCGACAGTTTGTTACCTGGCCGTAGGGCCGCTGTTTGCCACGCCGCGTACCACTACCGTTTCCTTTGAAGTGGGGATTGCCCCGCTGACCGGCATGGGCGATATGCCGCTGTTTATCTACAGCCTGGTGTACTTCGCGCTGGTGATCGGGATTTCTCTTTATCCGGGTAAGCTGCTGGATACCGTGGGCCACGTGCTGGCACCGGTGAAAATCATCGCGCTGCTTATCCTGGCGGCCGGGGCGGTGTTGTGGCCAGCCGGTGGCCTGAGTACGGCGACTGAAGCCTATCAAAACGCGGCGTTTTCTAACGGCTTCGTGAACGGCTACCTGACGATGGATACGCTGGCGTCGCTGGTGTTCGGGATTGTTATCGTGAATGCCGCGCGCTCTCGCGGTGTGACCGAATCACGCCTGCTGACCCGCTACACTATCTGGGCTGGCCTGATTGCCGGTATCGGCTTGACGGTTATCTACCTGGCGCTGTTCCACCTCGGTTCCGACAGCGCGAATCTGGTCGACCAGAAAGCTAACGGCGCGGCAATCCTGCACGCTTATGTGGCACATACCTTTGGTGGAGCCGGTAGCTTCTTCCTGGCGGCGCTGATTTTCCTGGCCTGCCTGGTGACCGCCGTTGGCCTGACCTGTGCCTGCGCGGAGTTCTTTAGTCAGTATCTGCCGCTCTCTTACCGTTCGCTGGTGTTTATCCTGGGTCTGTTCTCGATGGTGGTGTCCAACCTGGGCCTGAGCCACCTGATTCAGATTTCGATCCCGGTACTGACGGCAATTTATCCGCCTTGTATTGCCCTGGTGGTGCTGAGTTTTACTCGTCCGTGGTGGAACAACTCCACCCGCGTTATTGCCCCGGCGATGCTGATAAGCCTGCTGTTTGGTATCATTGACGGCATTAAGGCATCGGCCATCAGCGACATGCTGCCTGGCTGGGCGGCGAAACTGCCGCTGGCGGATCAGGGACTTGCCTGGCTGCTGCCGACCGTTGCGATGGTGGTGATCACCGCCATCTGGGACAAAGCAGCAGGGCGCCAGGTCACCTCCGCCGCCCACTAAGTTTTTGATTGCTAAGTAACCACGGAGTCGTCCTCCGTGGTTTTTTTATTGTAAAGCGTGGTACTTGGATTCATGGAAAACACCAACAAGCTCAAGCGCGGTTTGAGCACCCGGCACATTCGATTTATGGCGCTGGGGTCGGCGATTGGCACAGGGCTGTTTTACGGTTCGGCGGACGCTATCAAAATGGCGGGGCCGAGCGTTTTGCTGGCGTATATCATCGGCGGCGTGGCGGCCTATATCATCATGCGCGCTCTGGGCGAAATGTCGGTGCACAACCCTGCGGCCAGCTCGTTTTCCCGCTATGCACAGGACAACCTTGGGCCGCTGGCAGGCTACATTACCGGCTGGACCTACTGCTTTGAGATTTTGATTGTTGCCATCGCTGACGTGACCGCGTTCGGCATCTACATGGGTATCTGGTTCCCGGCGGTGCCGCACTGGGTCTGGGTGCTTAGCGTGGTGCTGATTATCTGCGCCATTAACTTGATGAGCGTGAAGGTGTTCGGCGAGCTGGAGTTCTGGTTCTCGTTCTTTAAAGTAGCCACCATCATCATCATGATTATTGCCGGGATCGGCATTATTGTGTGGGGGATTGGCAACGGCGGCCAGGCGACCGGCATCCATAACCTGTGGAGCAACGGCGGCTTCTTCAGCAACGGCTGGCTGGGCATGATCATGTCCCTGCAGATGGTGATGTTTGCCTACGGCGGGATTGAGATTATTGGCATCACCGCAGGTGAAGCGAAAGAGCCGCAGAAATCCATTCCACGCGCCATTAACTCCGTGCCGCTGCGTATTCTGGTGTTCTACGTGGGGACGTTGTTCGTCATCATGTCCATCTATCCGTGGAACCAGGTGGGTACCGAAGGCAGTCCGTTTGTGATGACCTTCCAGCATATGGGCATCACCGCCGCGGCCGGTATTCTGAATTTTGTGGTTATCACGGCTTCGCTCTCGGCGATTAACAGCGATGTGTTTGGCGTGGGCCGCATGCTGCATGGCATGGCCGAGCAGGGTAGCGCGCCTAAAATCTTCGCTAAAACCTCCCGTAACGGTATTCCGTGGGTCACTGTTGTGGTGATGGCCTGCGCGCTGCTGCTGGCGGTGTACCTGAACTACATCATGCCGGAGAACGTCTTCCTGGTGATTGCGTCGCTGGCAACCTTCGCCACCGTTTGGGTGTGGATAATGATCCTGCTGTCGCAGATTGCCTTCCGCCGCCGCCTGTCGCCGGAAGAGGCGAAAGCGCTGAAATTCCCGATCCCTGGCGGCGTGGCGACGACCGTGGTGGGCCTGGTGTTCCTGGTGTTTATTATCGGGCTGATTGGCTACCACCCGGATACCCGTATTTCGCTGTACGTGGGCTGCGGCTGGATTGCGCTGCTGCTTATCGGCTGGGTTGTTAAGCGCCGGCTGAAGGCTCAGTCACTGCCGGTTTAGTGACTGATTCGGCTAGAACGTCGTGTCTGGTTTTTACCCTCACCCTAACCCTCTCCCTGGCAGGGAGAGGGGATAAATAGAGTTCTCCGCTGCTTCTTTTTCCTTTTGCCTGGAAGGGAGAGGGGATAAATAGCGTTCTCCTCACTCGTTTTTCCCCCTCGCCCCTCTGGGGAGAGGGTCGGGGTGAGGGGGCAAATATTCCCCGTCTCCACCCCTCCTGTCCTCCCCCAAATTAACCCGGAATGATGAGTGATAAAGCCTTATGCTGTGGCAAGGTGGCGTCATTTTTAAGCGATGGGAAAGTTACTATGTTGAATGCCTGGCACCTGCCGGTGGCACCGTTTATCCAGAAGCGGGAACGCAGCCTTGTCATCACCCTGTGGCTGGCGGGGGACGACCTGCCGGAAAAAGTGATTCTGCGCGGCGAAAAAGATAACGAAGAGATCTCTTTGGTCATGGTGCGCCAGAAACTCGCTCCCCTTGAGGGCGTAGTCGCCTGGAAAGTCACTCTTGATACCGCTGAAGGACAACCACGCCGTCGCTACAGCTTTAAGCTGCTCTGGCAGAACAGGCAGCGCTGGTACACGCCTCAGGGCTTCCAGAAAACGCCTCCGGCCCGGCTGGAACAGTTCGCCTTCGATACGCCGGATGAGGGACCGGACTGGGTGCAGGATCAGGTGTTCTATCAGATCTTCCCGGATCGTTTTGCGCGCGGGGCTAATCGCCAGCCGGAGCAGGATAACGTCTATTTTCATCATGCGGCCGGGCGGGAGATCGTCCGCCGGAAGTGGGATGAGCCTTTAACCGGGGAAGCCGGAGGATCGACCTTTTACGGCGGCGATCTGGACGGCATCAGCGAAAAACTGCCGTACCTGAAAAAGCTCGGCGTGACGGCGCTTTACCTGAACCCGATTTTTACCGCACCCAGCGTGCATAAGTACGACACTCAGGATTACCGGCAGGTGGACGAGCAGTTTGGCGGTAACACCGCTTTCCTGCGGCTGAGGGAAAATACGCGCAAACAGGGCATGAAGCTGATGCTGGACGGCGTTTTTAACCACAGCGGCGATACCCACGGCTGGTTTGACAGGCATCAGCACGGTGAGAACGGCGCCTGCCATAACCCGCAGTCGCCGTGGCGCGACTGGTACAGTTTTTCTGATGAAGGGCTGGCGCTGGACTGGTTGGGCTACTCCAGCCTGCCTAAGCTGGATTATCGCTCGGCCACGCTGGTGGACGAGATCTATCGCGGCGAGCAAAGCATTGTGCGGCACTGGCTGCGGGAGCCCTGGGGCATTGACGGCTGGCGGCTGGACGTGGTGCATATGCTGGGCGAAGATGGTGGAGCGAAAAATAACCTGCTGCACGTCAGCGGCATTACCCGGGCGGCAAAAGAAACCAAACGAGATGCGTACGTCCTCGGCGAGCACTTTGGCGATGCCCGACAGTGGCTGCAGGCCGATGCCGAAGATGCAGCCATGAACTATCGCGGTTTTACTTTCCCGCTGTGGGGGTTTTTGGCAAACACCGATATCTCCTACGAGCCTCAGGATATTGACGCCCAAACCTGTATTGCCTGGATGGAAGAGTATCGCTCGGCGCTGTCCCATCAGCAGCAACTGCGTATGTTTAACCAGCTCGACAGCCACGATACCGCTCGCTTTAAATCAATTCTTGGGAAGGACGTTGCCCGCTTGCCGCTGGCCGTCATCTGGCTGTACGCCTGGCCCGGCGTGCCTTGTATTTACTACGGTGATGAGGTGGGGCTGGATGGCAACAACGATCCTTTCTGCCGCAAGCCTTTCCCGTGGAATAAGCGAGATCAGGATTCAGATCTGCTGGCGCTTTATCAGCGGCTCGGCAAGCTGCGTAAGCAAAGCCGGACGTTGCGTCAGGGCGGTTGCCGGGTCATCTACGCTGAGCAGGACGTGGTGGTGTTTGTGCGGGCTTATCAAAACGAACGTGTTCTTGTGGCAATCAACCGTGGCAATGCAGCTCAGGTCACCCTTCCGTGGGATGCCTTGCTGAGCGGCAGAGCCTGGACGCAGATCGAAGGCGAGGCGGCGCTAAATAACCGCGAGCTGAACTTGCCTGCCGTCAGCGCCGCTGTCTGGCGCAGTCTTTAGGTCGTCTACCCGGCGGGGAGAGGTTTAGCTCTCCGTCGGAGGCTGATAAAGGGCATTGACCAAATTCCCTTCAATGATCTTTTCTCGCCACCAGCGTGCGGCCAGGCCTTCGCCCCGGTTATGCCAGCCGATGTAGGTCACGTCCGTCTGGCGGAACGACACAACCGGTTTTTCAATCAGTTTGCCGCTGTTCAGGAGTGGTTGGGCGATGTGGCGGGGTAAAAATCCGCAGGCCAGGCCTGATACCAGAATAGCGACCTTGCTGGGGAAGTCGTACACCACCACGCGCTCTTGCTCTTCAATGTAATTGGTGTTGATTGGTTGGCAGTAACGCGCCGTATCGCCAATGATGGCCGCACGATGGTGGCAAACTTCGTCGCTGGAAAGCACATGTTCCACTTTTGCCAGCGAGTGATTGGGGGAGACGACAAACACGTTGTCCAGCGTGCCGAGCATCTTGTAGGAGTACTCGGATGACGTCGGCGGCTCGTTAATCGCGCCGAGAATGATATTCGCGCCGTTGTGGGTCAGCTCTTCCCAGGCGCCCGCCAGCGTATGGTGGGTAAAATTAAGCGTGGTCTGCTGGTCGAGAGCGTAGAACTCGTTCATCAGCGGTAGCAGGAGGTGGAAGGGAAATGAACCGTCCAGCGCAATGGTCAGCGTTTTTTCCCAGCCGGAGGTGGAGCGCAAAGCCTGGCTTTCCAGATCCTTCGCGGCGCTGAGCACCATCCGCCCTTTTTCCAGCACAATCCTGCCGGTATCGGTGAATTTGGCCCGATGGCCCGAACGATCCAGCAGTTTAATATTCAGATCGTTTTCCAGCTTCTGCACCATATAACTCAGCGCGGCTGGCGTTTTAAACAGCGATTCAGCGGCGGCGGCAAAACTGCCGTGCTTGTCTAGGGCATCAAGAATAAGCAGCACATCTAAATTCACGCGCATAGTAATAGTCCGTTCGGGGCTTTGTCCTTGCAAAAGTCTATCACCAAAAAATTAAATAAGACGTTAGAAAATTCCGGCTATCAACCCTGCGGCAGTATGCAGAAAATAAAGGCGTCATCCAGAGATGGATACCTTAATAACTCATTGATAGCTGAGGGAATAAAATGTCTATTCGTGAACTGATCGACCCAACTAACTCCGCCCTTATTTTTATCGATCATCAGCCGCAAATGGCTTTCGGCGTGGCGAATATCGACCGCCAGACCCTGAAAAATAACACCGTGGCACTGGCAAAGGCGGGCAAAATATTTAAGGTGCCGACGATTTATACCTCCGTCGAAACCAAAAGCTTCAGCGGCTATATCTGGCCTGAATTATTAGCCGTTCATCCTGAAATTAAGCCCATTGAACGTACTTCCATGAACTCCTGGGAAGATAAAGCCTTTGTTGAGGCGGTGAAGGCGACGGGCCGTAAAAAACTGATTATTTCAGCGCTGTGGACCGAAGTGTGCCTGACCTTCCCGGCGCTGATGGCTCTGGAGGAAGGCTTTGAAGTTTATGTAGTGACCGACACTTCTGGCGGGACTTCTGTGGATGCCCACGAGCGCGCGATTGACCGGATGGTGCAGGCCGGGGCCGTGCCGGTGACCTGGCAGCAGGTTCTGCTGGAGTACCAGCGCGACTGGTCACGCAAAGAAACTTACGACGCGGTGATGAACCTGGTTCGTGAGCACAGCGGGGCTTACGGCATGGGCGTCGACTACGCTTATACGATGGTTCACGGCGTGCCGGAACGTAAAGCCTGATAGATCACACTCGGGGCGGGGTCGCCGCTCCGTTTTCCTCCCCATTCTGACTCAGGAATTGCGGCATGGCCGACAACAATACCGTTACGCTGGTGATCACCCACGCAATCCGGCCCGGCGAGGCCGCTCGCTACGAGCAATGGCTGGAAAAGATCATGCCGACCGCCGCTCGTTTCCCCGGTCACCTTGGGGTGCATGTGATTCGCCCCACGGCCGGGAACGACACCTATAACGTGGTGATTCGCTTCGACACGCTCGAACATCTCAATGCCTGGACTGACTCCCCTGAACGCCATCGCCTTGTGGAAGAGATCAAATCTTCGCTTGCCGATGACGACAAAGTGCAGGTGCACACCGAAACGGCCTTCTGGTTTACCCCGGAAAGCGCCACGGTAAAACGCCCGCCGCAGTGGAAGCAGTTTCTGATCACGCTACTGGTTATCTTCCCCAGCACCAACCTTGTGCCGTGGGTGACGGGCATGTTGTTCCCTGGCTTACGCGGCACGCTTCCCGGGCACTTGCTTAATGATGCCTGCGTGGTGGCGCTGGTGGTCTGGCTCTGGATGCCGATGGTGACGAAGTTGTTCGCTGGTTGGCTTAAAAAAGCATGATTTCTCAGGAGTCCCTGATTATGTCTCAACATGCCTCACTGATTTTGACTCATGGCCAGTTTCACACGCTGGATAAAGAAAACCCGCTGGCCGAAGCGGTAGCGATTAAAGACGGAAAAATTCTGGCGGCGGGCAGCACTGCCTATGTGATGAGCTTTGCCGGAGAAGGTAGTCAGGTCATCGATTTGAAAGGCCACACGGTGATCCCTGGCCTGAACGATTCGCACCTGCACCTGATTCGCGGCGGACTGAACTACAACCTTGAGCTGCGCTGGGAAGGCGTGCCTTCGCTGGCTGATGCCCTGCGCATGTTAAAAGAACAGGCGTTGCGCACCCCGTCTCCGCAGTGGGTTCGCGTGGTGGGGGGCTGGACAGAGTTTCAGTTTGCCGAACGGCGCATGCCTACCATCGAAGAGCTAAACGAAGCTGCGCCTGATACGCCGGTATTTGTTCTGCACCTGTATGACAGAGCCTTGCTTAACCGCGCTGCGTTGAAAGCGGTGGGTTACACCAAAGAGACGCCGAACCCGCCGGGCGGTGAGATTGTCCGTGACGGCAACGGAAATCCAACCGGAATGTTGGTGGCGAAGCCTAACGCGATGATCCTTTATTCCACGCTGGCAAAAGGACCAAAGCTGCCGCTGGAGATGCAGGTGAACTCAACTCGGCAGTTTATGCGTGAGCTGAACCGCCTCGGAGTGACCAGCGCGATCGACGCGGGTGGTGGTTTCCAGAACTACCCAGAGGATTACCAGGTTATCGACGAGCTGCACAGCAAAAAGCAGATGACGGTGCGCATTGCCTATAACCTGTTTACCCAGCGCCCTCAGCATGAGCTGGAAGATTTTGAAAAATGGACCGATATGCTGACGCCGGGGCAGGGGACCGACTTCTATCGCGCCAACGGGGCTGGCGAAATGCTGGTGTTCTCGGCAGCAGACTTTGAAGACTTCCTGCAGCCACGCCCGGATTTGCCGGACGGTATGGAGCAGGAGCTGGAGCGCGTGGTACGCCACCTGGTTGAACACCGCTGGCCGTTCCGATTACATGCCACCTACAACGAGTCCATCAGCCGTATGCTGGACGTGTTCGAAAAGGTCAATCGCGATATTCCGTTCAACGGTCTGCACTGGCTGTTTGACCACGCGGAGACGATTACCGAACGCAACATCGACCGGGTTAAGGCGCTGGGCGGTGGGATTGCAGTTCAGCACCGCATGGCTTTCCAGGGTGAATACTATGCGGAGCGCTACGGGATTGAGGCGGTGAAACAAACGCCGCCGGTGGCGAAAATGCTCGCGGCGGGCGTACCCGTGGGGTTAGGCACTGATGCCACGCGCGTGGCCAGCTACAACCCGTGGACGGCGCTTTACTGGCTGGTGTCCGGGCGCACGGTGGGCGGGATGCAGATGTACGACGAGAATAACCGTATGTCCCGCGATGTCGCTCTTGAACTCTGGACCGCGGGCAGCGCGTGGTTCTCTAACGAGCAGGGCAAGAAAGGGCGGATCCAGGCCGGGCAACTGGCTGACCTGGTCGTGCTGTCTCAGGACTACTTCAGTGTGCCGGAAGAGGCTATCAAAGGGATTGAATCGGTGATGACCGTGGTGGATGGGAAGGTGGTTTATGCCACTGGTGCGTTCACTCCTCTGGCTCCGCCTGCCATTCCCGTTTTGCCAGACTGGTCGCCTGTGGTGAACGTGCCGGGGCATTACCGTTCCGCGACGCCTGCAGCGGCAAAAGTGGGGATGATGGCAACGGTACATCAGTGCTGTGGCAGCTGTAACGTCCACGGGCATCAGCATGACGTGGCGCGTAAATCCTCGATTCCCGTCGGCGATGAGACGGCGTTCTGGGGCGTGATGGGCTGTTCCTGCTTTGCCTTCTGACAAAAACAAAAAAGGCCGCAATCGCGGCCTTTTCTTCGAGCTTGCTTAGCGATTACAGCTTAGCAACGTTCTCGCTCAGGTACTTAGCAACGCCGTCCGGAGACGCGTTCATGCCTTCTTTCCCTTTTTCCCACTGAGCCGGGCACACTTCGCCGTGCTCTTCGTGGAACTGCAGCGCGTCAACCATACGCAGCATTTCGTCGATGTTACGACCCAGTGGCAGATCGTTCACAACCTGGTGGCGAACGATACCGGCTTTGTCGATCAGGAAGGAGCCGCGCAGCGCAACGCCCGCTTCCGGGTGTTCGATGCCGTAGGCTTGCTGGATTTCACGTTTGATGTCAGCAACCATCGCGTATTTCACTTCGCCGATGCCGCCTTTATCAACAGGGGTTTTACGCCATGCGTTGTGTACGAACTCGGAGTCAAAAGATACACCAACGACTTCTACGCCACGTTTCTGGAATTCTTCGTAACGCTTGTCGAACGCGATCAGTTCAGACGGGCAAACGAAGGTGAAGTCCATCGGCCAGAAGAACACAACGGTGGCTTTACCGTTGGTGTGTTTTTTGAAGTTGAAGTTTTCAACGATTTCGCCATTGCCCAGAACGGCAGCAGCGGTAAAGTCAGGGGCTGGACGAGTAACCAGGACCATATGTACTCCTGTTAATTTTGTTAAAGTGAATGTTAACGCAACGGGGGGAGTATAGGGCTCCATTCCATGTAGCTCAATGGCATCTTGCCAATCAATCAGATAGGTTTTGGCTATCAAAAAGACGCTTATGTTGATGCCGGTAACCAAGATAGCCCTTTTTCTAAAAAGGGCAAGTTGTTCTAACGTGAACCGCGAACGATCACAAACTTTTTTGTTCCGCCATCGCCATCATGCGCGGGTAGAACTGCCAGAACAACTCCTCCAACTGGTCATAATGGGCGTCGAGATCGTGCCAGGAATCTCGCAGGGCATCGAGTTTTGGTCTACGGCTTGCCATCCCATTGAGAACGTTAGCAATAAAGTCCATATCCTGGTAACGCTCCAGCCAGCGTTCGCGCCACAAATAGTTATTGAGATTAATGAAACGCGGCGGCGTGTCGTCAAGCTTTGGCACAATCTGGCCGCGAGCATAGGCGACAAAATCTTCAAGCTCGATATCGGGGCAGACTTTATCCCAGTGGCGCGACAGGAAGTGGTCCCACATCACGTCCAGCGAAATAGGCGATACGCGTCGTGTTTTAGGGCCAAACCAGCCTCGCGCAAGAGCCACTTCCGGCAGCCCGTCCGTCAGGACATCGACTCTGCGGTGCATATAAATTCCGGCCACGACCTCGGGCGAAAAGCTGTCGTCCGGGCTGCCGCGCACGAAATCCGCCAGCAAATTTCCCAGCAGTGAACTTTGGGCCAGATGTGCCAGATGCAGGTGGGCGAGAAAATTCATCGAATAGTTATTCCATTTATGGCGTTAAAACGGCCTGAGCGGGGTAAACGTGTTGCAGGGAAAGCCCCCTGCCACTAGACTAAGCCGCCTGTTTTTAAGTCTGAGTGCTATACCATGCGCGTTGCTGATTTTTCCTTTGAACTGCCTGAATCCCTGATCGCTCATTATCCGCAAGCCGAGCGCAGCAGCTGCCGCTTGTTGTCGCTGGATGGGCCGACGGGCGCACTGACGCATGGCACTTTCACCGATTTGCTCGACAAGCTCAACCCCGGCGACCTGCTGGTGTTCAATAACACCCGCGTTATTCCGGCTCGTCTGTTTGGCCGTAAAGCCAGCGGCGGGAAAATTGAAGTGCTGGTCGAACGAATGCTGGATGATAAACGCATTCTGGCACACATTCGCGCTTCTAAAGCGCCAAAACCCGGTGCCGAGCTGCTGCTGGGTGATGATGAAAGCGTACACGCCACCATGGTTGCGCGCCACGATGCGCTGTTTGAAGTCGAGTTTAACGACGAGCGCGCCGTACTGGATATTCTGAATAACATCGGCCACATGCCGCTGCCGCCGTACATCGACCGCCCGGATGAAGAAGCCGACCGCGAGCTTTATCAAACGGTTTACAGCCAGAAGCCAGGGGCCGTTGCTGCGCCGACAGCGGGTCTGCACTTTGACGAGCCGTTGCTGGAAAAACTGCGTAATAAAGGTGTTGATATGGCGTTCGTCACGCTGCACGTTGGGGCGGGGACGTTCCAGCCGGTGCGCGTGGACAGCATTGAAGACCACATCATGCACTCTGAGTATGCCGAAGTGCCTCAGGACGTTGTGGACGCAGTGCTGGCCTGTAAAGCACGCGGCAACCGCGTTATTGCGGTCGGAACTACGTCGGTACGTTCGCTGGAAAGCGCCGCTCAGGCCGCAAAAAACGACCTGATCGAGCCGTTCTTCGGCGATACCCAAATCTTCATCTACCCGGGCTATCAGTACAAAGTGATCGACGCGCTGGTGACGAACTTCCACCTGCCAGAGTCTACGCTGATTATGCTGGTCTCCGCGTTTGCTGGTTATAAAAATACAATGCACGCTTACCACGAAGCGGTGAAAGCGGAATATCGCTTCTTTAGCTACGGCGACGCGATGTTCATTACTTGTAATCCGCAGGCGATAAACGAACGCCCAGGGGCGTGATTGCCCCTCACCCTAACCAGGTCTTCTTTTCCCCCTCTCCCTTCCAGGGAGAGGGCCGGGGTGAGGGTAACCCACCCCAGCTTATTCCGCCGTGAGCCCCGCCCACGGCGTTAATTGACTCACCAGACTGTTTCTCTGGTGCTGGAGGAAATGTGAAATTTGAATTAGATACCACCGACGGCCGCGCACGACGCGGTCGCCTGGTCTTTGAACGTGGCACCGTCGAAACCCCGGCTTTCATGCCGGTGGGCACTTACGGCACCGTAAAAGGGATGACGCCGGAAGAAGTTGAAGCCACGGGCGCGCAGATTATCCTGGGCAATACCTTCCATTTATGGCTGCGTCCAGGCCAGGAAATCATGAAGCTACACGGCGACCTGCATGATTTTATGCAGTGGAAAGGCCCAATCCTGACGGACTCCGGTGGTTTCCAGGTGTTTAGCCTGGGCGACATCCGTAAGATCACCGAAGCGGGCGTGCATTTCCGCAACCCGATCAACGGCGATCCTATTTTCCTCGATCCTGAAAAATCCATGGAAATTCAGTACGATCTGGGTTCCGATATCGTGATGATCTTCGACGAATGTACGCCATACCCGGCGGACTGGGATTATGCGAAGCGCTCTATGGAAATGTCCCTACGTTGGGCGCAGCGTAGCCGCGATCGCTTTGATTCCCTCGGGAATAAAAACGCGCTATTCGGTATTATTCAGGGCAGCGTTTACGAAGATTTACGAGATATCTCGGTAAAAGGTCTGGTAGAGATTGGCTTTGATGGCTACGCTGTCGGCGGCCTGGCGGTAGGCGAGCCGAAGGAAGACATGCACCGTATTCTGGAGCACGTTTGCCCGCAAATCCCTGCCGACAAACCACGTTACCTGATGGGCGTAGGTAAACCGGAAGACCTGGTTGAAGGGGTACGCCGCGGGATCGACATGTTCGACTGCGTCATGCCAACTCGTAATGCGCGTAACGGTCACCTGTTCGTGACGGACGGCGTAGTGAAAATCCGTAATGCTAAGCATAAAGATGACACCGCCCCGCTCGATGCCGAGTGTGATTGCTATACGTGTCGCAATTATTCACGTGCCTACTTGCATCATCTCGACCGTTGCAACGAAATACTGGGCGCGCGTCTCAATACCATTCATAACCTGCGCTATTACCAGCGTTTAATGGCTGGTTTACGTCAGGCCATTGAAGAGGGTAAATTAGACCACTTCGTGACGGATTTTTACGAGCGGACAGGTAAGCCGGTTCCACCTTTGAACGTTGATTAATTTAATAATGAGGGAATTTTAATGAGCTTTTTCATTTCTGATGCGGTAGCTGCAACAGGTGCTCCATCGCAGGGTAGCCCGTACTCTTTGATTCTTATGCTGGTGGTGTTCGGCCTGATTTTCTATTTTATGATCCTGCGTCCGCAGCAAAAGCGTACCAAAGAGCATAAAAAACTGATGGACTCCATCTCCAAGGGTGATGAAGTGCTGACCAACGGTGGTCTGGTTGGCCGCGTAACCAAAGTAGCTGAAACTGGCTACATTGCTATCGCGCTGAACGATACCACCGAAGTGGTTATCAAACGTGATTTCGTAGCTGCCGTTCTGCCGAAAGGCACCATGAAGGCGCTGTAATTTTCGTTTTCCCTAAGGGAACTACACGTGTTAAACCGTTATCCTTTGTGGAAGTACATCATGCTGATCGCCGTACTGGCGATTGGCCTGCTGTATGCGCTTCCCAACCTGTATGGTGAGGATCCGGCAGTTCAGTTAACTGGCGTGCGCGGTGCCGCCGCCAGTGAACAAACGCTGATCCAGGTCGAAAACACCTTAAAACAAGAAAATATCACCGCTAAGTCTGTGGCGCTGGAAGAGGGCGCTATTCTCGCTCGCTTCGACTCTACCGATACCCAGCTCCGTGCGCGTGAAGCGCTGATGAGCGTAATGGGCGACAACTATGTCGTGGCGCTTAACCTTGCTCCTGCTACCCCTCGCTGGATGTCGACTATCGGTGCGAACCCGATGAAGCTCGGCCTTGACTTGCGCGGCGGCGTCCACTTCCTGATGGAAGTCGATATGGACACAG
This sequence comes from Cedecea sp. NFIX57, assembly GCF_900177785.1. Taxonomy (NCBI): domain Bacteria; kingdom Pseudomonadati; phylum Pseudomonadota; class Gammaproteobacteria; order Enterobacterales; family Enterobacteriaceae; genus Cedecea; species Cedecea sp. NFIX57. The sequence continues at coordinate 139,347 of NZ_FXAS01000004.1, forward strand.
CGCTGGGCAAGCTCCAGGAACAAAATATCGATGGCCTGCGCAGCGACCTGCGTGACAAGGGCATTGCTTATACCAACGTGCGTAAAGCCGACAATTACGGCGTAGACATCGTCTTCCGTGATTCAAGCGCGCGCGACGCAGCAAGAGATTACCTTTCCTCCCGCCATCGCGATCTGGTGTTCTCCAACCAGGGTAGCAATACGCTGCGTGCCGTGATGAGCGATGCTCGTCTGAGCGAAGCGCGTGAGTACGCGGTCCAGCAGAACATCAACATCCTGCGTAACCGTGTGAACCAGCTTGGCGTCGCCGAACCGCTGGTGCAGCGTCAGGGTGCTGACCGCATCGTGGTTGAGCTGCCGGGTATTCAGGACACCGCACGTGCGAAAGAAATCCTGGGCGCAACCGCTACGCTGGAATTCCGCCTGGTGAACACCAACGTGGATGCCTCTGCGGCAGCGTCTGGCCGCGTGCCGGGTGACTCCGAAGTGAAACAGACCCGCGAAGGCCAGCCGGTTGTGCTGTACAAGCGCGTGATTCTGACCGGGGACCACATCACTGACTCCACGTCCAGCATGGATGAATACAACCAGCCACAGGTAAACATCTCCCTGGACAGCGCTGGCGGTACCATCATGTCTAACTTCACCAAAGACAACATCGGCAAGCCGATGGCAACCCTCTTTGTGGAGTACAAGGACAGCGGTAAGAAAGACGCGAATGGCCGTTCCGTCCTGATGAAAGAAGAAGAAGTTATCAACGTGGCGAACATTCAGTCTCGCCTGGGTAACAGCTTCCGTATCACCGGGATCAGCAATCCGAATGAAGCTCGCCAGCTCTCTCTGCTGTTGCGTGCGGGTGCGCTGATTGCGCCGATTCAGATTGTTGAAGAACGTACCATTGGTCCAACGCTGGGTCTGGAAAACATCAAGCAGGGCCTGGAAGCATGTCTGGCCGGTCTGGTGGTCTCCATCATCTTCATGGTCTTCTTCTATAGGAAGTTTGGCCTGATTGCGACCTCTGCGCTGCTGGCTAACCTGGTGCTGATTGTGGGGATCATGTCCCTGCTGCCGGGTGCTACGCTGACCATGCCGGGTATTGCGGGTGTCGTCTTAACCCTTGCGGTAGCGGTGGATGCCAACGTACTGATTAACGAACGTATCAAAGAAGAACTGCGAAACGGGCGTTCGGTACAGCAGGCGATTGATGAAGGCTACAAAGGCGCGTTCAGCTCCATTTTCGATGCCAACATCACCACGCTTATCAAAGTTATCATCCTGTATGCCGTGGGCACCGGGGCGATCAAAGGGTTTGCTATTACCACCGGTATTGGCGTTGCGACCTCGATGTTTACCGCAATCGTCGGCACCCGTGCCATCGTGAACCTGTTGTACGGCGGCAAACGTATCAACAAGCTGTCTATCTAAGGAGTGCGTTGTGGCACAGGAATATACTGTTGAACAATTGAACCACGGCCGTAAAGTCTATGACTTTATGCGCTGGGACAACTGGGCCTTCGGCATCTCCGGCATCCTGCTGATCCTTTCCGTCGCGGTTATCGGCGTGAAAGGCTTCAACTGGGGCCTGGACTTTACCGGCGGTACGGTTATCGAAATCGGGCTGGAAAAACCAGCCGAGCTGGACACCATGCGCGCCGCGCTGCAGAAGGCGGGTTTTGAAGAGCCGCTGGTGCAGAACTTCGGCAGCAGCCGTGACATCATGGTTCGCATGCCGCCGGCTAAAGGCGAAACCGGCGGCCAGGTGCTCGGCAGCAAGGTTGTGAGCGTGATTAACGAAGCGACCAGCCAGAATGCGGCAGTGAAACGTATTGAGTTTGTCGGCCCAAGCGTGGGTGCGGATCTGGCTCAAAACGGTGCGATGGCGTTGCTCGTCGCGCTGCTGTCGATTCTGGTGTACGTAGGGTTCCGCTTCGAGTGGCGTCTGGCTGCCGGTGTGGTTATCAAGCTGGCGCACGACGTGGTGATTACCATGGGTGTGCTGTCGCTGTTCCACATTGAAATTGACCTGACCATCGTCGCGTCGTTGATGTCGGTTATCGGCTACTCGCTGAACGACAGCATCGTGGTTTCGGACCGTATTCGTGAAAACTTCCGCAAGATCCGCCGCGGGACGCCTTACGAGATCTTTAACGTCTCCCTGACCCAGACGCTGCAAAGGACCTTGATCACCTCAGGTACCACCTTAGTGGTTATCCTGATGCTGTATCTGTTCGGTGGGGCGCTGCTGAAAGGCTTCTCCCTGACGATGCTTATCGGTGTCACCATCGGTACCGTGTCTTCTATCTACGTTGCCTCTGCGCTGGCGTTGAAGCTGGGCATGAAGCGCGAGCATATGCTGCAGCAAAAGGTAGAGAAAGAAGGGGCGGATCAGCCGTCCATTCTGCCGTAATAGCGTTAAGCGTTTGATAAAACCGCAGCCTTCGAGCTGCGGTTTTTTTTCGCCCTGTGTTTTTCTCCTGACAGTATGGTGTCAGGAGGGGGTCAGTAGACTCATGGTTACTGACAACACAGGAGAAACACAATGAGCACACTCATCAACTGGTTTGAGATCCCCGTTACCGATATGGCGCGAGCGGTCGCTTTTTATCAACGTGTACTGAACGCTGAATTTCGTCGTGAAACGATAGCCGGCGTGGAGAATGCGGTATTTTCGTATAGCCAACCTGCCACCGGCGGCTCTTTGGTGAAGGGGGAGCGGTTTGTGCCTTCTGAGACAGGCGCGGTGATTTATCTTTATACGCCCGATATCGTTAAAGCATTACAGCAGGTAGAAGTGGCGGGTGGCCGTCTGGATTTTGGTCCGCAGGTGTTGCCCTATGATATCGGCACGATTGCGTTAATGATCGACAGCGAGGGCAATCGCGTCGGGTTGCATCAGCCGGTTTAAGTCTTAATACTGACGCTAAAGCCTGCCGCCCGGGCAGGCCTTATTTTCCCGGAACAACCATGAGCCGAAGAGCCGATCGATTATTTCAGATAGTGCAAATCCTTCGCGGCAGGCGCCTGACGACGGCTGCACAGCTTGCCGCAAGGCTGGAAGTTTCAGAGCGAACTATCTACCGCGACATTCAGGATCTCTCCCTCTCCGGCGTGCCGATAGAAGGGGAGGCGGGCTGTGGCTATCGCCTGCTGGCAGGGTACGATCTTCCTCCGCTGATGCTGACGACCGGAGAGGTTGAGGCGGTGATTGCGGCGCTAAGAATGGTGCAAACCTGGAGCGGAGAATCGCTGGCCAAATCTGCCGAGTCCGTGCATGAAAAACTCCTCGCTGTGCTCACCCCGGAAAAGCGTCGGGTTGCCGAACGCAGCCGCATTATCTCGCCAAATTTTAACAAGTTTCCGCAGGTGAAAGCCCGGTTCGATCTGTTTCATTCCGCCATCGACAAATGCCAGGTTGTTCATCTCCTGTATGAGGATGAAAAAGGGGAGTTGACGGAGCGGGATATTCATCCGTTAGGGCTGTCATTTTGGGGGGAGGTCTGGCTGCTGGTGGCCTGGTGCGAGGCACGGAATGATTATCGTAGCTTCAGGCTGGATCGCTGTCGGGATATTCATTTAACCGGACGGGTGTTTCAGGAGCGCCACGATCGTTCTCTGCAGGCTTTTATTGCCCTTCAGAAGGCCAAAGGCTATTTGCCTGAGAAATAAAAAAACCGGCCAGTTGGCCGGTTTTTTTACAAGGGATGACGATTAGAAGTTGTAACCGACAACCACATAATAGCCGAAGCCAGTAGACTTCACGCGCTCGTTCATGAAGAACGGCTGATCGCCATCTTTCCACTGGCCGCCGTTATGGAAGTAACGAGCCACGAAGGAATAGTGCAGATGATCGTAGTTCAGCGACAGGATGTGGCTGGACGCAACGGAGTTATTGGTACGGTACTGATCGTTGCCCAGGTCAGAGTCCCAGTCTACGTTGGTGAAACCGATATAGCTCAGTTTACCACCCCACAGGGAGGTGATCGGCACGAAGTATTTAACCTTGAAGCGGTAGCCATCCCACTCGTTTTCGTTAGAGGCACCGTAGTTCTGCCACTGGTACTTGGCATACACGTTCATCGACAGGCTCATTGGCAGGCCGGTGTCGATATCGGTACCCAGACCCATGTACCAGGTGCTCTGGCGATTAGCCTGGTTACGACCCATGTCGTAAATGTAGTTGTTCGCGAAGTACCACTCTTTGAACGGACCAAAGCTCAGGTCGGTCCCGGTCAGCTTATCGATGGAGAAGCGAGGTTCGATTTCCATAAACAGTGGGGAACCGTGGTTCCAGATCCCTTTCGCCTGGGTGTTACCGCCGAAGAAGACTGGCGCATCCACGTAGCCGTAGAAATCGAACCAGTCTTTTTTGGCGAATGCTTCATATTCCAGGTAGGTATCGTTGCGCAGCTGTGGCCCGAAACGGGTGTGATAGCTGCCGACAACGTTAACGCTCTGGTGCCACCAGTCGGAGAGGTATTCGCTGTTTTTTGCTTCTTCTGCGCTGGCAGAGAAAGAGCTGGAAAGCGCCAGAACGGTGCCGGCTGCCAGAATAATTTTTTTCATATTTTTAGCCACTGTTTACGTAATTTTGGTGCGATGCGGATGTGAGATGTCATCCCTGGCCGCCGGTCTCAGGGGAAGGACCTTTGCAGCGCGACTATTATAGAAATCCCTGCTCACAAAAATATGTTCTATTTCACATTCTTCTCATATGCGTAATCGATTGCGTTCACGTTTGCGCACATTAAAAACGGCGTGATTGTACCTGCTTCGTCAAATTACGCAAACGTATGCCGGGTTGTTACATCTAAATGTGATATGGATCACCCTAAGGACGAAGTGATAATAGTGGGGCTGCTTCACATATTGTGCGGGGCGTGTGAAAGAGTGTGACAAGCTCTCTTGTCGAAAAATGTCTCTTAGTCATCTTTTTGTTTCATCGCTTCCGGGAGAACGGGGTGACTTCGACCCTCACCCCGGCCCTCTCCCAGAGGGAGAGGGGGAAAACCGCCGAAGATTGATTTCCTCTCCCAGAGGAAGAGGGGGGAAAACCGACGATGATCTCTTCCCTCTCCCAGAGAGGTTGAGGGAAAACCAGCGGCGGGGGATTTTTATTCCCTCTCCCAGAGGGGGAAAACCAGCGATGGGGGATTTTTTTCCCCTCTCCCTTTTAGGGAGAGGGCCAGGGTGAGGGTAAGAAGCGAATCTGTGGTTGAAGCGAGCGTTGGGCAAGGAGCGAAAAACTTATTGCGCGGCCATTGGCTGTGCGGCAGAAACTGGCTGAATATCGTGTACGCGCACAAACCCTAATTGATCGGGCGTGATACCGGACAGGCGAAGCGGAATCGACACGTCACTCGGGGCGAGGATGCTGGCCGGAGCGTCTATAGATTGTGTTTGCACGTTAACTTCCTGGAAGTTGTCCGTGGTCCCCTGGATCTGCCCCCATTCCACTTTGCCGCTGAAGGCCGGCAGCGGATCGTTCGATTCCCCCTGAATCAGCAACGTGGCGCGGGTGCCGTTGGCTTCAGCCGCAACGTTAGTCAGCGACATTTTCAGGTTACCAATCTGGCTGTTAAGGCGTGCAGCCGTGTTTGAACCCGGCAGAAGATAAACGCCGCTGGTCGACTTCGCGTTCAGAGCATTCTGCTGGGTCAGCTTCACCGTTTGCTGGCTAAGTTTGGTCATTTCCTGATTTAAGGAACCAATTTGACTGCGCATCTGACGTACTTCAGTTTGCTGGGCGCAAGCGGTCAGGCTCATCAGACTTGAAACCAGGATAATTCTTAAGTAAGTCTTTGTCATGGTTGGCTTTTCCTTGTTAAGGTTCGCTGATTTAAGCGTAGTTCTTCGCGTTTGAAAAGTCATATTTGACGTCGCAGCGTCGGCGCTGTCTTTGTACTCCCGCAACTTCGCGGTAAACTATTGTTCATCTTTATAATCCCAGCAGGAAACGCTATGCATTGCCCATTCTGTTTCGCCGTGGACACCAAAGTTATTGACTCTCGCCTGGTGGGTGAAGGTTCCTCCGTACGCCGTCGGCGCCAGTGCCTGGTTTGTCACGAACGCTTCACGACTTTCGAGGTTGCGGAGCTGGTGATGCCGAGAGTGGTGAAGAGCAATGAGGTGCGCGAGCCGTTTAACGAAGACAAACTGCGCAGCGGCATCCTGAAAGCGCTGGAAAAACGTCCGGTCAATTCTGACGACGTGGAAATGGCTATCAGCCATATTAAGTCGCACCTTCGAGCAACCGGCGAACGCGAAATCCCGAGTAAACTCATCGGTAACCTGGTGATGGAGCAGCTCAAGAAGCTGGATAAAGTCGCCTATATTCGCTTTGCTTCGGTCTACCGTAGCTTTGAAGATATCAAAGAATTTGGTGAAGAAATCGCCCGTTTACAGGATTAATGCCGATGTCTCTTGATGAACAGTTTATGGCTCGAGCGCTTGAGCTGGCTAAACGCGGGCGTTTTACCACCGCACCGAACCCGAATGTCGGCTGCGTGATAGTTAAAGACGGCAAGATTGTGGGGGAAGGGTTCCACTTTCGCGCCGGGGAACCTCATGCGGAAGTTCACGCTTTGCGTATGGCTGGCGAGCAGGCCCGGGGGGCCACGGCTTACGTCACGCTTGAACCCTGCAGCCACCATGGCCGCACGCCACCGTGCTGTGATGCCTTGATTGCCGCGGGCGTGTCTCGCGTGGTAGCGGCCATGCAGGATCCTAATCCGCAGGTTGCCGGCCGAGGCCTTTACCGTTTACAGCAGGCGGGCATTGAAGTTAGCCACGGCCTGATGATGAACGAAGCCGAAGCGCTGAACCGCGGGTTCCTTAAGCGTATGCGCACGGGGTTCCCATTCATCCAGCTTAAACTCGGCGCTTCGCTGGACGGCCGTACCGCGATGGCAAGCGGAGAAAGTAAATGGATTACCTCTCCCCAGGCGCGTCGCGACGTGCAGCGCCATCGCGCGCAAAGTGCCGCGATTCTTTCCAGTGACGCAACTGTATTGGCAGATAACCCGTCATTAACGGTCCGCTGGGATGAACTGGATAGTGCCAGCCAGGTAATTTATGCCGAACAAGATTTGCGCCAGCCGATTCGTATTGTGCTGGATCGTCAAAACCAGGTGACGCCGGAGCACCAAATTATTGCCAATCCGGGGCAAACCTGGCTTGCCCGCAGCCAGGCGGATGAACAACCCTGGCCTGAGGGCGTTGAGCAACTGCTGGTGCCTGAACATAACGGCCATCTTGATTTGGTCGTGTTAATGATGCAGCTTGGCAAACGCCAGGTGAATTCTGTCTGGGTGGAGGCAGGGGCAACGCTTGCCGGGGCGCTGTTGCAGGCGGGCCTGGTAGATGAACTTATTGTCTACGTCGCGCCAAAATTATTAGGCAATGATGCCCGCGGTTTGTGCGAGCTTCCAGGCCTTGAAAAACTTGCTGATGTGCCGGAGTTCAGCTTTAGCGAAGTCCGCCAGGTCGGCCCTGATTTGTGCCTGCATTTGACGCCCATTTACGGACGCCAGTAAAACGTAAGCAGTCACGAAAAGATTATGATAAAATCCGCCCCCCTGCGGGGCTAAACAGAACCCGTAAAGGAAGATTATGAACATTATTGAAGCTGCTGTTGCTACTCCTGACGCTCGCGTCGCCATCACCATCGCGCGTTTTAACAACTTCATCAATGACAGCCTGCTGGAAGGTGCTATCGACGCCCTGAAACGCATTGGTCAGGTGAAAGACAAAAACATCACCGTAGTTTGGGTGCCGGGCGCTTACGAGCTGCCGCTGGCCGCTGATGCTCTGGCAAAAACCGGTAAATACGATGCTGTTATCGCGCTGGGTACCGTGATTCGCGGAGGCACTGCACACTTCGAATACGTTGCCGGCGGTGCCAGCAACGGTCTGTTAAGCGTAGGCCAGGACAGCGGTATTCCCGTTGCCTTCGGCGTGCTGACCACCGAAAGCATTGAACAAGCCATCGAACGCGCTGGCACCAAAGCCGGTAACAAAGGTGCAGAAGCTGCACTGACCGCGCTTGAAATGATTAATGTATTGAAAGCCATCAAGGCCTGATTTTTGTAAGGGGAAATCCGTGAAACCTGCTGCTCGTCGCCGCGCCCGTGAGTGTGCCGTCCAGGCGCTCTACTCCTGGCAGTTGTCTAAAAACGACATCTCTGATGTCGAATACCAGTTCCTGGCGGAACAGGACGTCAAAGACGTTGACGTTGTCTACTTCCGCGAGCTGCTGAGCGGCGTAGCTACTAACAGCGCGTATCTGGATGGGCTGATGAAGCCTTACCTGTCCCGTCTGCTTGAAGAGCTGGGCCAGGTGGAAAAAGCGGTACTGCGCATTGCGCTGTTTGAACTGTCCAAACGTGATGATGTGCCGTACAAAGTGGCCATCAACGAAGCGATTGAGCTGGCGAAAACCTTCGGCGCCGAAGATAGCCACAAATTCGTTAACGGCGTTCTCGACAAAGCCGCTCCAGCTATCCGTCCCCACAAGAAGTAATCTCCTGGCCGGGTTTTCCCGGCCTTCTTTTTTCCTGCAACTGACATTCCTGAGGTATCACGCATGGCATGCGGTGAGTTTTCCCTGATTGCCCGTTACTTCGATCGCGTTACAAGTTCTCGTCGTGATGTGGAAGCCGGTATTGGCGACGACTGTGCGTTGCTGTCGGTACCCGAAAAACAACTGCTGGCAATCAGCACCGATACGTTAGTGAGCGGTAATCACTTCCTGCCGGATATCGATCCGCGGGATTTGGGTTACAAGGCGCTGGCGGTGAATTTAAGCGATCTGGCCGCAATGGGCGCAGATCCGGCCTGGTTAACGCTTGCGATAACGCTCCCGGAAGTGGATGAAGTGTGGCTGGAGGCATTCAGCGACAGCCTGTTCGAACAGCTGGATTATTACGATATGCAGCTGATTGGCGGCGACACAACCCGCGGTCCGCTTTCCCTGACGCTGGGCATCCACGGCATGATCCCTGCCGGACGGGCGCTCAAGCGCAGCGGTGCCAAAGCCGGGGACTGGATCTATGTCACCGGTACGCCGGGCGACAGCGCGGCGGGTCTGGCAATTCTGCAGCAGCGTCTGCAGGTTGCGAATGCACAGCATGCGGATTATCTGCTTAAGCGACATCTGCGCCCAACGCCGCGCGTTTTACACGGTCAGGCGTTGCGCGATCTGGCCAACAGCGCTATCGATCTTTCTGACGGTCTGATTTCCGACCTCGGCCATATCCTGAAGGCCAGCGAGTGCGGGGCGCGTATCGATCTCGATTTGCTGCCGTATTCCGAAGCGTTGCGCGAGCATGTTGAACCAGAGCAGGCGCTGAAATGGGCGATGTCCGGCGGCGAAGACTATGAGCTGTGCTTCACCGTGCCGGAGCTAAACCGTGGCGCACTGGACGTGGCTATCGGCAATCTGGGCGTGCCTTATACCTGTATCGGGCAGATTGTTTCTGCGTCGGAAGGGTTACAGTTTACCCGCGAAGGGAAGCCGGTGACGCTGGAGATGAAGGGTTACGATCACTTTTCGTAGTGGCTGATCATTACCCTCACCCCAACCCTCTCCCTAAAAGGGAGAGGGGGCCAAAACAATAAAATTTCCTCTCGGTCTTCAAGAGAAGGGGACTTAAAGGCGGGAACGGTTTCCCCCTCTCCCTAAAAGGGAGAGGGAGCCAAAACAATAAAGTCTCCTCTCGGTCTTCAAGAGAAGGGGACTTAAAGGCGGGAACGGTTTCCACCTCTCCCTAAAAGGGAGAGGGAGCCAAAATAATAAAGTCTCCTCTCGTTCTTCAATATAAGGGGACTTAAAGGCGGGAACGGTTTCCCCCCTCTCCCTATGGGAGAGGGCCGGGGTGAGGGTAATTATTTATATCCCGCCACCGGATGCCGCTGATACGGCGTCTCCAGCTCGGCAATTTCCTCAGACTTCAACGTTAAATCTACCGCACCAAGCAGGTCGTCCAGTTGCTCCTGGCGTGAAGGCCCGACAACCGGCGCGGCAATACCCGGTTTGCTGAGCAGCCAGGCCAGTGCTACCTGCGCGCGTGAAACGCCCTTATCCGCGGCGATGTTTGCCAACCGCTCGGCGATAAGCGCGTCATTTTCGTTATTGGTCTGGTACAGCGATTTTCCCACTTCATCCGAGACTGATCGTGCCGTGGTGTCTCCCCAAGGGCGAGTCAGCTTGCCGCGTGCGAGCGGGCTCCAGGGGATCACCGCAATTTTTTCTTTGTAGCAAAGCGGGAACATCTCCAGCTCTTCTTCACGGTAAATCAGGTTGTAGTGATCCTGCATGGTAACGAATCTTGCCCAGCCTTCTTGAGACTGCAGGGCGAGAGCTTGAGCGAACTGATCGCTGCGCATTGAAGAGGCGCCGATATAGCGTGCTTTCCCGGCTTTAACCACGTCGTTAAGTGCCTCTAGCGTCTCTTCAATAGGCGTGCTGTAGTCCCAGCGGTGGATTTGCAGCAAATCGACGTAGTCGGTGCCGAGTCGCTTCAGACTGTCGTCAATCGAACGCAGGATCTGTGGGCGGGAGAGTCCCTGAGGCAGATCGCCAACTTTGTTATAAACCTTCGTGGCAACCACGACGTCCTGGCGGCGAGCGAAGTCGCGCAGCGCGCGGCCTAAAATCTCTTCGCTGCTGCCGTCGGAGTAGTTATTTGAGGTATCGAAGAAGTTGATCCCTTTTTCCAGCGCGTGGCGGATTATTTCCCGGCTGCTCTCTTCGGGAAGCGTCCAGGCATGGCTGCCGCGGTTCGGTTCGCCAAAGGTCATACAGCCGAGGCAAAGGCGGGAGACGTTAAGGTCGGTGGTACCTAAAGGATTGTATTGCACGATATCGCTCCTGCTTATGTAGGAATATCTATTAAGCATAGCAGGAGCAATAAGGGGGATTAGTTGAGCCAGCTCCGGATCTTAGCTTCGATCCCGGCCGCATCAAGGCCGATTGCCGCGCGCGCTTCTTCCTGAGTGCCCTGAGGAATGAAGAAATCAGGCAGGCCGAGGTTAAGCACGGGAACCGGTTTGCGATGTGCCATCAGCACTTCGTTCACGCCGCTACCTGCCCCGCCCATAATAGCGTTCTCTTCAATCGTTACCAAAGAGTCGTGGCTGGCGGCAAGTTCGAGAATCAGGGCTTCATCCAGTGGCTTAACAAAACGCATATCGACCAGCGTGGCATTCAGCGCTTCGGCTGCCGCGGCGGCTTCCGGCATCAAAGTACCGAAGTTGAGCAGCGCAATTTTTTCGCCTTCGCGTTTCACAACGCCTTTACCTATTGGCAGCTCCGCGAGCGGTTCCAGCTCAGCGCCGGTTCCGGTCCCACGCGGGTAACGCACGGCGCTTGGGCCTGCGCTGTAGTGGTAACCGGTATGCAGCATCTGGCGGCATTCGTTTTCGTCGCTTGGGGTCATGATAACCATGTCCGGGATGCAGCGCAGGAAGGAGATATCAAAAGCGCCCTGGTGCGTCTGGCCGTCAGCGCCGACAATGCCTGCGCGATCGATGGCAAACATCACCGGCAGCTTCTGAATCGCTACGTCGTGAATCACCTGGTCGTAAGCGCGCTGCAGGAAGGTGGAGTAGATCGCAACCACTGGCTTATAGCCGCCAATCGCCAGGCCCGCTGCGAAGGTCACCGCGTGCTGCTCGGCAATCGCTACGTCAAAGTACTGGTCAGGATACTGGCGCGAAAATTCCACCATGCCGGAGCCTTCACGCATGGCAGGCGTAATGGCCATCAGTTTGTCATCGTGGGCTGCGGTTTCGCACAGCCAGTTGCCGAAAATCTTCGAATAGCTCGGCAGGCCGCCAGTGCTTTTCGGCAGCGTGCCGCTCTGAGGATCGAACTTCGGTACCGCGTGGAAGCTGATCGGATCTTTTTCCGCAGGGGCGTAGCCGCGCCCCTTTTTGGTCATGATATGCAGGAACTGCGGGCCTTTCAGGCTGCGCATATTCTTCAGCGTATTGACCAGGCCAATCACATCGTGGCCGTCGATAGGCCCGATGTAGTTAAAGCCGAGTTCTTCAAACAGCGTGCCTGGCACCACCATGCCTTTGATGTGCTCTTCGGTGCGCTTCAGTAGCTCTTTAATCGGCGGTACGCCGGAGAAGACTTTCTTGCCGCCTTCGCGCAGCGTGGAGTAAAGCTTGCCGGAAAGCAGCTGCGCCAGATGATTGTTCAGCGCGCCGACGTTCTCGGAAATCGACATTTCGTTGTCGTTCAGTACGACCAGCATGTCCGGGCGAATATCGCCGGCATGGTTCATCGCTTCGAAGGCCATCCCGGCGGTGATTGCGCCATCGCCAATCACACAGACGGTTTTACGGTCTTTCCCTTCCTTTTCAGCGGCAACGGCGATCCCGATACCTGCGCTAATGGAGGTGGAAGAGTGGCCCACGCTCAGCACGTCATACTCGCTTTCCGCGCGCCACGGGAACGGATGCAGGCCACCTTTTTGGCGAATAGTGCCAATTTTGTCGCGGCGGCCGGTCAGAATTTTGTGCGGATAGGCCTGGTGGCCAACGTCCCAGATGAGTTGATCAAACGGCGTGTTATAGACGTAGTGCAGCGCCACGGTCAGTTCGACCGTGCCGAGACCGGAGGCAAAGTGCCCGCTGGAGCGGCTTACGCTGTCGAGCAGATAACGGCGTAGCTCATCGCAAAGCTTAGGCAAGCTCTCTTTAGGCAGCACTCGCAGATCCGGGCTGGCATCCACCAGAGCGAGGGTCGGGTATTTGGCGATATCAAAACTCATCAGAAATCTAAACTCATCGTTGTTATACGTTATTTATCACGGTGGATAATGTAGTTTGCTAACGCTTCCAGTGCCGCTGTGTTCAGCGACAGCTCAGAAAGTTCGGCCAGAGCCTGCAGTGCTTCCTGATAGAGATCCTGCGCTTTTGCCTGCGCCTGTTCAAGCCCCAGCAGCGCCGGATAGGTACTTTTGCCCAGTTGCTGATCGGCGCCCTGGCGTTTGCCTATCGTGGCGGTATCGCCGACAACGTCCAGAATGTCATCCTGAACCTGGAAAGCGAGGCCGATGCTTGCAGCATAGCGGTCCAGAATCGGCAGGGCTTTTCGGCCTGCTTCACCGGCACTCAGCGCGCCCAGGCGAACAGCGGCGCGAATCAATGCCCCGGTTTTATGGCGGTGAATACGCTCCAGGGAAGCCAGGTCAACTTGCTTGCCTTCGGCTTCTAAATCCAGCGCCTGGCCGCCACACATGCCTGCCACGCCGCTGGCGGTAGCGAGTTCTGAAACCATAGCTAAGCGATCGGCAATATCAACGCCGGGCATCGGCGCATCACTCAGTATAGAAAACGCCAGCGTTTGCAAGGCATCTCCGGCCAGAATGGCATTTTCTTCGCCAAATTTAATGTGGCAGGTCGGCTGGCCACGACGTAAATCGTCGTTATCCATGGCCGGTAAGTCATCGTGAATCAGCGAATAGGCGTGAATGCATTCCACTGCCGCGGCAGGGGCATCGAGTGCTTCATCGGCGACGCCAAACATTTCACCGGTAGCGTACACCAGGAACGGACGCAGGCGTTTACCGCCCAATAGTGCGCCATAGTGCATCGCTTCAACCAGTGGACTGTTCTGAAACGGCAGCGGCGCCAGAAAGCGCGCAATAGCGTCGTTAACCCGTACAACGTGGGCCTGAAGCTGTTGGTTAAAATCCATATTACTCGGCGTCCGGGGTAAAGGGAGTCAGAGGGGCGTCTTCGCTGTCGCTCAGTAAGATCTGTACGCGCTGCTCTGCCTGCTGGAGTTTCACTTGCCCCTGGCGAGCCAGCTGCACGCCGCGCTCAAATTCGTTTAACGCCTCTTCAAGGGCGAGATCGCCGCTTTCCAGACGAGTAACTATTTGCTCCAGTTCGACCAGTGCGGTTTCGAAGCTGGCCGGAGATTCGGTTTTTTTCGGCATGGTGAATGTCTGACTCTGTTTTAATTCGACGCCGACATGGTAGCGGAGTCAATGTGATTATCAAGCTAGCTCGTACAAGTCGGTTAAGGTGCGCAGTCTTTGTGGGATGGTGATATACTTGCGCGCCTCGGATGCAGGTGGCATGACGCCGCTGCAAGTACTTCTTTCTACGCCCGCGTGCTGCGCAGCCAGCCCGGCTGACTAAACGAACCCTTACCGCCATGAAGTTTATCATTAAATTGTTCCCGGAAATCACCATCAAGAGTCAATCTGTGCGCATACGCTTTATTAAGATGCTCACCGGGAATATTCGTAACGTTTTAAAACACTACGATGAGAGCCTGGCGGTTGTTCGCCACTGGGACAACATTGAAGTTCGCGCCAAAGATGAAAACCAGCGTATCGCCATTCGTGAAGCGCTGACCCGCATTCCGGGTATCCACCACATTCTTGAAGTTGAAGATGTGCCGTACACCGACATGCACAACATCTTTGAGCAGGCGTTAGAGCTGTATCGCGACAAACTGGAAGGTAAGAGCTTCTGCGTGCGCGTCAAACGCCGTGGCAAACACGAATTTAGCTCCATTGAAGTTGAGCGCTACGTTGGGGGCGGCCTGAATCAGCACATCGAATCCGCTCGCGTTAAGCTCAACGATCCGGATGTGACGGTTAATCTTGAGATCGAAAACGATCGCCTGCTGCTGGTTAAAGGCCGCTACGAAGGCATCGGCGGTTTCCCTATCGGGACTCAGGAAGACGTGCTGTCGTTGATTTCCGGTGGCTTCGACTCCGGCGTGTCCAGCTACATGCTGATGCGTCGCGGCTGTCGCGTGCATTATTGCTTCTTTAACTTGGGCGGGGCTGCTCATGAAATCGGCGTGAAGCAGGTGGCGCATTATCTGTGGAACCGCTTCGGCAGCTCTCACCGCGTGCGCTTTGTTGCCATTAACTTTGAGCCAGTGGTCGGCGAGATCCTGGAGAAAGTCGAAGACGGGCAGATGGGCGTGGTGCTGAAACGTATGTTTGTGCGTGCCGCCTCTCAGGTTGCCGAGCGCTACGGCGTTCAGGCTCTGGTGACCGGCGAAGCGTTAGGCCAGGTGTCCAGCCAGACGCTGACTAACCTGCGCCTGATCGACAATGTTTCCGATACGCTGATCCTGCGCCCGCTGATCTCCCACGACAAAGAACACATTATCGATCTGGCCCGTGAAATCGGTACCGCTGATTTCGCTCGCACCATGCCAGAATACTGCGGCGTGATCTCGAAAAGCCCGACCGTGAAAGCGGTGAAGGCGAAGATTGAGGAAGAAGAGCAGAAGTTTGACTTCTCGATTCTGGATCGCGTGGTTGCCGAGGCGACCAATATCGATATCCGCGATATTGCGACCCAGACGAAGCAGGACGTTGTGGAAGTCGAAACGGTTAATGCGTTTGGCGCCAACGAGGTATTGCTGGACATTCGCTCCAACGACGAAGTCGATGAGAAACCTTTTGCGCTGGAAGGCGTTGAGGTTGTGGCGCTGCCGTTCTACAAGCTGAGCACCAAGTTCGGCGATCTCGACCAGAGCAAAACTTACCTGCTGTGGTGTGAGCGCGGCGTGATGAGCCGCCTGCAGGCGCTGTATTTGAGTGAGCAGGGCTTTAAGAATATTAAGGTTTACCGCCCGTAAAGGACTGACCCTCACCTCGGCCCTCTCCCTAAAAGGGAGAGGGAGAATTCAGGGGGAGCGTTCTCTCTCTAAAAGGGAGAGAGTTCTGGTTAGCTCGATTTCTCGAAAGGAGAGGGAGTGCGCCGTCCTGGTTCCCTCGCCCCTTTGGGGAGAGGGTTAGGGTGAGGGGCCCTTACTGGTAATCCCTGAAGCTATAAATCCCCGCCGCCAGCACCAGCTGCTGCGACACTTCATGAGCCTTTTCGCGGCTTACCAGCAAATCAATAATCTTCAGTGCAAAATCAATCGCGGTTCCCGGCCCCTGGCTGGTGAGCAGGTTAACTCGTGGATCCCAGACGACGCGTTTATCCTGCCATTGCCCTTCGGGAATAGTATCCTTCAGGCTTGGGAAACCGGTCATGTTACCTATCGGGAACAGCTCGTGCGGGACCAGAACAGTGCCCGCCGCCGCGCAAATGGCGGCCACGATTCTGCCCGACAGATGAAACTGACGCACGGTCTCGACCAACAGCGGGCTGTCGCGGAAGCATTCGGCACCTTTCAGGCCACCGGGGAGCACCACGATATCAAAATCGCCGTCGGCCACTTCAACTAGCGGTGCATCCGCCAGTAATTTCACGCCGCGTGAGCAAACAATTTTCAGGTTGCCGTCGGGGGCGACGCTTGCCGTCGTGACCTTGATCCCGGCGCGGACCAGCAGATCGATAGTGGTAACCGCTTCGGTCTCTTCAGTGCCAGGTGCCAGGCAGACCAGCGCTCGTGCGCTCATATTCATTCTCCTTACGTTTAACCTGCTCATAGAGCCGGGCATTCACCGGCACAGGAACGCCGTGAGCTCTCGCTCTGCGCAGCAGGTAGCCGGTGATATAGTCAATTTCCGTGTGGCGCTCCAGACGGATGTCCTGCAGCATCGATGAGGTGTTTTCTGCCGTGCTTTCAATCACCTGCTCAATATAATCCAGCAGATTTTCGGGCGAGGTATGGTGCCCCTCGCGCGTCATTACCTGGGCCACTTCTTCACAAATGCTGGTCACCTCATCAAGATGATTTTTGAGATCGCCGTTAGTGCAGTTGTACAGCGCGGTCAGCGGGTTTATCGCGCAGTTTACCGCGAGTTTGTTCCAGCTCGCCGGCTGGATATTGTTGTGCCAGGCCACATCGGGCAGCGCGGCATGGAGTGTATCTGCAAGGTAGCTGAAGTCGCTGGCTTTAGCGTTCCCTGGGCCAACGTGAGTGATGCCGGAAGCAACGTGAACAATCACATTTCCGTCTCTTTTGGCGGCCTGAGTGGTTAGCCCGAGTAACAAAGGCTGAGGCAGGCCGTTTAGCTCATCCAGCGTGCCCATCCCGTTATGCAGTAGCAATATCGGGCAGCTCGAAGGCAGTTGGGCTGCCAAAGTGCGCACGGCATCGGAAACCTGCCACGCTTTGAGCGTCACGAGCAGGAGATCGCTGGTGGCGAGAAATTCAGGATCGTTAGCCGTGAAGGACTCGTTAAAGACGCTGCCATCGGTGTTATCGAGCAGATTGACGTGGCAATACGGCTGCGGCACCCGCAGCCAGCCCTGAAGCTCATGCCCTTGCTTGTGAAGTGCGGTCAACCAGAGCTGACCCAGCGCACCGCAACCCAGCACGGTGATTTTCATTATTGCCTCCCCATTCGCACACTACGCGAATGCTAAACTTACTTTCTATTATAGCGTTATCGGCTTTCCGGCTCTTTAACAGGTTGTTTTGCGCAGCCCAGCGGGTATTATGCAACGCAAACCAGAGAGGGAGAAAACACATGCCATCTTTTGATATCGTTTCTGAAATCGACCTGCAGGAAGTGAACAACGCGGTAGAGAACGCCGAGCGCGAGCTGGCGACCCGTTTTGACTTCCGTAACGTACCGGCAAGCTTTGAGCTGAATGAAAAAAATCAGACCATCAAAGTTGCCAGCGAATCCGACTTCCAGGTAAATCAGTTGCTGGATATCCTGCGCGCCAAGCTGCTTAAGCGCGGCATCGAAGGCAGCTCTATTGATGTGCCTGAAGAGTTTGTTCACAGCGGCAAAACCTGGAGCGTGGAAGCTAAGCTGAAACAGGGTATTGAAGCAAGCGTTGCTAAGAAAATCATTAAGCTGATTAAAGACAGCAAGCTGAAGGTTCAGACCCAGATTCAGGGCGAAGAGATCCGCGTGACGGGTAAAGCTCGCGATGATTTACAGGCTGTAATGGCGCTGATTCGTGGCGGCAATCTGGGGCAACCGTTCCAGTTTAAGAATTTCCGCGACTGATCTATGCCCTCTCCTTAAAAAGAGAGGGGATGCTGCTTAATCCCTCACCGCATCAGGTGAGGGATGTTCTACCCTTTCACCACCTGCTCAATCTCATATCTGTTCGTCAGCTTGCTGTCGATTTTCACATACGCGCTGCGTTCTTCCGGAATGATGTTCGCTTCACTCACGCCTGGCTGAGCCAGTAGCCTTTCACGTAAATGCTCGTCGTTCGCACTGCTTTCTGGCAGTTCAATACGCAGGCTGCTGACGTAAGGTGGCTCCTGCATTGTCCAACTGACGAACAGCCAGACCATCGCCAGCACCGCGCCTGCCAGGAAGACGGTTTGCGAATCAAACAGCCCGTTCAGCCAGCCGCCAAGCGACCCACCGATGGCCACGCCAATAAACTGGCTGGTGGAATAGATGCCCATAGCGGTGCCTTTGTAGCCTGCCGGGGATTCTTTGCTGATAAGTGAAGGCAGAATCGCTTCCATCAGGTTGAAGGCGAGGAAGAAAAGCTGCACGCCAATCACCAAATCCCAGAAGTGCGGGCCCGCGCCCCAGAGCACGATCTCGGCAATCAAAAGCACCGCTACGCAGCCTACAAAGACGTGCTTCATGCGGCGTTTAACTTCGGCATAAATAATGAAAGGTACGACCGAAACAAACGAAATCAGCATGGTACAGAGATAGACTTTCCAGTGCTGAGCCGCCGGGAAGCCCGCCTGTTCAAGCTGGCCCGGCAGGGCGACAAAAGTGGACATCAGCATGATATGCAGACACATGATGCCGAAATTCAGCTTAAGCAGCTTCGGCTCCATCATCACCTTGCGGAAGCAGCCTTTGACCATCCCCGACTCGCGGTTAAGCACATGCGTTTTGGTATTAGGCACTACACAAAGAGTGATCAGAATGCCGCAGGTGGCTAAGACGGCAATCATCCAGAACAGAGCCTGCAGGCCAAGTGCCTGAGTAATGATCGGGCCGAGCACCATCGCGATGGCGAACGTTACCCCGAAACTGACGCCGATAAACGCCATCGCTTTCGTTCGGTTCTGTTCACGGGTTAGATCGGAGAGTAGCGCCATGACAGCGGCGGCGATTGCGCCAGAACCCTGCAGCGCACGGCCTAAAATGACGCCCCAAATGGAGTCGCTCAGAGCGGCAATCACGCTGCCGAGTACAAAGATGGCCAGCCCGCCAACGATAAGCGGCTTGCGGCCAATACGGTCAGAAAGCAGGCCGAAAGGGATCTGGAAGACAGCCTGCGCCAGGCCATAAATCCCGATTGCCAGGCCAATGAGCGCTTCGCTTGCGCCCTGCAGCGCCATACCCCAGGTGGTAAGAACCGGCAATACCATAAACATACCCAGCATACGCAGGGAAAATACAGTGCCTAAACCCCACGTCGCACGCAGCTCGACGGGCGTCATTTTGTAATCGTTCATTACCACCTCAGATAAAAAGTCGGCCTTAGTGTAGTGCGAGGGCAGGGGAGGGTAAATCGTTAGTTATTTAGCAGATATTACAGGGCAGGTGCTTTGATGATACTGATAAAAAAGGGCACCGAGGTGCCCTTTTATGCTTTTCGCGACTTACCAGACGTAAGTCAGCAGATTATGTGAATCTGGCACCATAAAATCGACCGACATCATGACGCTTAGCGAGGTAATGGCCACGATAGAGAAGATGAACAGCTTGCGCGCCCAGACCTTATCGTCTTCCACTTTATAGCCCCGCAGCGCCATGCCCAGCCACCAGACGCTGACCGCCGCGGCGACGATCAGGTATTTGTATCCGGCATAGCCGCCAAGAGAAAGCATCAGCGTTGCCACCGCAAAAGCGATGATGTACAGCGTGATGTGGTTCTTGGCGACGGAAATGCCTTTTACCACCGGCAGAACCGGAATATTAGCGGCCTGGTAATCTTTAAAGCGGAAGATGGCAATCGCATAGGAGTGCGGCATCTGCCACAGGCTAAAGATAGCCAGCAGGATAGCGGCGCCGGTGTCGAACTCGTTGGTCACGGCGCAGTAGCCTATAACCGGAGGAGCCGCACCGGACAGGCTGCCAATGAGCGTGCCGTAGACCGAGTGGCGTTTCATGTAGAGGCTATAGACCCCGACATACACCACGAAGCCCATCACGGCCAGCCACATCGCCAGCGGATTAGCACCAAACCACAGCAGCATGAAGCCAGCAATACCCAACACGGTGGCGTACACCAGCGAAATTTTCGGTGAAATCAGGCCTTTAACCAGCACCCGATTTTTCGTTCTCTCCATTTTCTGGTCGATGTCGCGGTCGATAAAGTTGTTGTAAACACAACCTGATGCGACCACCAGTGATACGCCAACCAGCGTATAGAGGAACAGTGGGTAATTAATGCTGCCCTTCGAGGCCAGTAAAAATCCCCCAATGACAGAAATTAAATTACCGAAAATAATTCCTGGTTTCGTTACTTGCAGGTATTGCTTAATCATACATGCCGCTCTTAGTGAACCATCATGTTCAGGTTGAGGTTCCACATAATCCAGATCGAGCCAATCACCAGAATGGCAATAATCAGCACCGTAAAGGCAAAGGCCACCAGGTTCCAGCGCTCACTCGAAGAGGTGTTCAGATGCAGGAAGCACACGAGGTGCACCAGAATCTGGACGACTGCAGTCACCAGGATCACGGCCAGCATAGTGCCGTGAGAGGCCGTGCCTTCCATTACAATCCAGAACGGGATAGCCGTCAGGATGATAGACAGGATAAAACCTGTCATGTAGGTCTTCACGCTACCGTGGTGGGCGCCGCTATGTTCAGTTGAATGACTCATTACATTGCCCCCATCAGATAGACTACAGAGAATACGCAAATCCAAACCACGTCAAGGAAGTGCCAGAACAGGCTCAGGCACATCAGACGCGCACGGTTGGTGCTGGTCAGGCCGCGACGGGAAACATGAATCATCATGAATGCCATCCACACCAGACCGGAAGTTACGTGCAGACCGTGGGTACCGACCAGCGCGAAGAACGCTGACAGGAAGCCGCTGCGATCCGGGCCGAAGCCTTCTTTGATCAGGTGATGGAATTCATAAATTTCCATCCCAACGAAGCCTGCACCGCACAGGAAGGTCAGCGCCAGCCAGGAGATAACCTGGCTTTTGTTGCCTTTGTTCATGGCAATGATCGCCATGCCGTAGGTGATGGAGCTCACCAGCAGCAGGGCAGTTTCAACGGCCACGAACGGCAGTTCGAAGATGTCTTTCCCTGCCGGGCCACCTGCGGTGCCGTTCACCAGAACGGCATAGGTCGCGAACAAGCAACAGAACAGAATGCAGTCGCTCATCAGGTAGATCCAGAAACCAAAGACCTTATTGGTTCCCGCATCGTGGTGCCCGTGCTCCGCGGCGTGGGCGTTATTTACAGTCTCAGTTGCCATTTTTCAGCCCTGCTTTGGTGAGTTCTTCGAAATGCTGATTTTCCAGTTTTTCGACTTCAGCCACCGGAACATAGTAATCCACATCTTCGTCGAAGCTTTTCGCAATCCAGGTGATAACGATGCCGGCAAAGCCAACAATCGCCAGCCACCAGATGTGCCAGATCATGGCAAAGCCAAACACGGTGCTGAATGCAGCGATGATGATACCGGCTGCGCTGTTGCGCGGCATATGAATCTCTTCATAGTGCGCAGGCTGCTTGTACGCTTCACCTTTCTCTTTCATCTCCCAGAATGCATCACGTTCGTGAACGTGCGGCAGGTGGGCGAAGTTATAGAACGGAGGTGGGGAAGAAGTTGCCCACTCCAGCGTACGGCCACCCCACGGGTCACCGGTCAGATCGCGGTTCTGCTCGCGGTCACGGATAGAAACGTAGAACTGAATCAGCTGGCACAGAATGCCCAGAGCGATCAGCGCCGCACCACAGGCTGCAACAACCAGCAGGGTGTGGAACTGTGGATCGATCTGCTGGCTCAGACGACGGGTCATGCCCATGAAGCCCAGCACGTACAGCGGCATAAATGCCACGAAGAAACCGATAATCCAGAACCAGAAGGCGCGTTTGCCCCAGGTTTCGTTCAGCGTGAAGCCGAACGCTTTTGGCCACCAGTAGGTCAGACCTGCGAAGCAACCGAAGACCACGCCGCCGATGATAACGTTGTGGAAGTGTGCAATCAGGAACAGGCTGTTGTGCAGCACGAAGTCCGCGCCCGGTACCGCCAGCAGAACACCGGTCATCCCACCGATAGAGAAGGTGACGATGAAGCCAATGGTCCACAGCATCGCGGAGTTAAAGACGATACGGCCCTGATACATGGTGAACAGCCAGTTGAAGATCTTCACCCCGGTCGGGATGGCGATAATCATAGTGGCAATACCGAAGAAGGCGTTTACGTTCGCCCCGCTGCCCATGGTGAAGAAGTGGTGCAGCCAAACGATGAACGACAGAACGGTAATCGCGATAGTCGCCCACACCAGAGAGGTGTAACCGAACAGACGCTTTTTAGAGAAGGTTGCAACCACCTCAGAGAACACACCAAACACCGGCAGCACCAGAATATAAACTTCCGGGTGGCCCCATGCCCAGATGAGGTTGATGTACATCATCATGTTGCCACCCATATCGTTGGTAAAGAAATGGGTGCCAAGGTAGCGGTCAAGGGTCAGCAGCGCGACGGTCACGGTGAAGATTGGGAACGCGGCGATAATCAGTACGTTAGTACACAGCGAAGCCCAGGTAAACACCGGCATTTTGAACATAGTCATACCTGGGGTACGCATGTTCAGAATGGTCACGAAGAAGTTAATACCGGTCAGTGTCGTACCGATACCGGATAGCTGGAGACTCCAGATCCAGTAATCGACCCCGACGCCCGGACTGTACTCAATCCCCGATAGCGGAGGATAAGCCACCCAGCCGGTCTGAGCGAATTCGCCCACCCCAAGGGAGATGTTAACCAGCACCACGCCGACAACGGTGAACCAGAAGCTCAGGTTGTTCAGGAACGGGAAGGCAACGTCACGCGCGCCAATCTGTAAAGGCACAACGATGTTCATCAGGCCGATAACAAAAGGCATCGCCACGAAGAAGATCATGATAACGCCGTGGGCGGTAAAGATCTGATCGTAGTGGTGAGGCGGCAGGAAGCCTGCTTCGCCGGCCGAGGCCAGCACCTGCTGGCTACGCATCATTACTGCATCGGCAAAGCCGCGCAGCAGCATGACGATAGCAAGAATAACGTACATCACGCCGAGGCGTTTGTGGTCAACGGAGGTTAGCCACTCTTTCCATAAATATTCCCACTTACCGAAGTAAGTGATAGCCGCAAGCAGCGCCAGTCCCCCGACGATGATTGCCGCAACCGTAACCATGACAATTGGCTCATGGTACGGGATTGCATCCAGTGTAAGTTTTCCGAACATCGTATTATTCCTCGGCCCCTTAGTGAGAGGTTTCCGCGTGACTCATGTCCATGCCTTCCATACCTTCCATGCCTTTCATATCGTCATGGGAAGCCTGTTCACCTTCCGGCTTGGCCATGTGCATGCTCCCGTGTCCCATAAATTTGTTAATAACGTCTTTAAACAAATCAGGTTTAACACTGGAGAAGTATTCGACTTTGTTGTATTCGCTTGGCGCGGCCAGTTTCTCGTAGGTCGCCATATCGTTCATGACTTCTGGAGACTGTTTCGCTTTAGCCACCCATTGGTTAAAGGTGTCCATGTCCGGCGTGGCGATAGCCTTGAACTTCATGCCGGAGAAACCTTTACCGCTGTAGTTTGACGAAATACCGTCGTAGGTGCCGGCTTCATCTGCAATCAGGTGCAGTTTGGTCTGCATACCTGCCATTGCGTAGATTTGGCTACCCAGGCGCGGAATAAAGAAGGAGTTCATCACCGAGTTAGAGGTGATTTTGAATTCCACTGGGGTATTGGCTGGGAAGGCAATTTCATTCACCGTAGCGATACCTTGCTCCGGATAGATGAAGAACCACTTCCAGTCCATGGCGATAACTTCGATGGTCACCGGCTTCGCTTCATGTTCCAGCGGGCGGCTAGGTTCAAGCGAGTGGGTGGTTTTCCAGGTCAGTACCGCGAGGAAGATAACGATAAGGATAGGAATCGTCCAGACTACAGCTTCCACTTTGTTCGAGTGCGACCAGTTAGGGCTGTATTTGGCGTCCTTGTTAGATGCCCGATATTTCCAGGCAAAACCGATAGCCATTGCAATTGCAGGGATAACGACAATCAACATCAGGCCGATGGCCGTCAGTATCAGTGAACGTTGTTCCAGTCCGATCTGTCCTTTGGGATCCAGGAGTGCAGAATCACAGCCACTGAGTAAAAAAGCGCCTGCGATTAATGACAACCATCCCAAACTTTTATTGTATTTCCTGAGTCTCATTTAACGACCTCAATTCCAGGGAGCTCTATTGTCGTTTAAAGTGTGCCGGCATTTTACGGGAAGGTTACATTACTGTAAACATGAATGGCTCAGTGTCAGTAGGGTGTTACCGGGTTCTGCCGACGATGTCACACAGAATGCAACAAACTGTAAAATCTAGCGTTGGTGCGCGGGGCCGCAGGTTATAACGAAAACCTATGTTGGCGGAAATAGTCCGGGGAAATGAGTATAACCAGTCAAATTAAAATACATTTAATTAACAATGCGGCAGCATTTGTCACATGTTTCCAACAAATATTAATTTCGCACCGGGCTGAATCGTTAAGGATAATCTTTTAATGCTTATTGAACAAAGTAATTAAAGAAAACTGTATTTAATTACGATAAATAGTCCTCGGCGGTAACACTTAACGACCTGGGTAATTAATAGACAATAAAAGTAACTGCCCGGTATTAATTACTTCATCTTAATGAAAAACATCGATGCATTCGTCGGGATTAAACCCGTTGAATATCCATCACACTTCCCAGGGATAAGGCAATGACAGGATACACATCACCCATTATTGGCATCGATCTCGGCACGTCCAATAGCGCCGTGGCCTGGTTTAGTGACTCGGGGACTGCGTTAATCCTGGGCCGCAGCGGTGAGCGTTTAACGCCTTCCGTGGTCGGGCTGGACGACGAAGGGCACCTGCTGGTTGGCGAAGCAGCAAAGGCCCGACTGGTTAGCCATCCTCATCTAACGGTCGCCAGTTTCAAGCGCTATATGGGTACCGATAAAGTTTTCACCCTGGGCCAGCAGTCATTTCGTGCTGAAGAGCTTTCCGCGTTAGTGCTGAGAAAATTAAAAGCGGATGCCGAAGTCGCGCTTGGCTGCAGCGTCACGCGCGCGGCCATTACCGTGCCGGCTTATTTCAACGATACCCAGCGCAAAGCGGTGAAAGCCGCAGGGCAGATGGCCGGGCTGGAGGTTGAGCGTCTTCTTAATGAGCCCACGGCAGCTGCGCTGGCCTACGGGCTTGCCGACAGCCGTGAGCAGAAATTCCTGGTCTTCGACTTAGGCGGTGGGACGTTTGATGTCTCCATTGTCGATATGTTCGAAGGGGTGATTGAAGTCCGGGCCAGCAGCGGTGATGCCTGGCTGGGAGGCGATGATTTTACCGAGGCCCTGCGTCAGTGGATGCTGAGCCATTATTCTCAACTGACGCTTGATGATCCAGCGTTTGCCGCAGAACTGACCCGCCAGGCCGAATCGCTAAAACAACAGCTCAGCAGTCAGGAAAAAGCCACTGCGAAGCTGGAGTACGGCAGTGAGGCATATGAATGGGAGCTGACCGAAGAGGCCTTCCAGATGTGCTGCAGTGCGCTGCTATCCCGGCTGAAAAAACCAGTGGTTCAGGCGTTACAGGATGCACAGTTTGACGTTGCGCAACTCGATCACGTTATTCTGGTGGGCGGCGCAACGAGAATGCCGCTGGTTCGCCAACTGGTGACCCGTATGTTTGGGCGTTTCCCGCGCAACGAACTGAATCCTGACGAAGTGGTGGCGCTGGGCGCTGGCGTCCAGGCCGGGCTTATCGCGGAAGATAAAGCGCTGGACGATGTGGTGCTTACCGATGTGATGCCGTATTCACTGGGGATCGAAGTCGCCCGCAGTCATGGGGACAAAATAGAAGCAGGCTTTTTCTCGCCGCTGATTGAGCGCAACGCCTTCGTACCGGTTAGCGTGATGCAGACTTTCAGCACCGTAAATGATAACCAGCGGAAGATCGATATTGAGGTCTACCAGGGGGAGTCGCGCAAAGTGAGCGACAACCTGTTGCTGGATAGCATGTCGATAAATATCCCGGCCCGTAAAGCGGGTGAGGTTAGCGTGGATGTGCGTTTCACCTATACCCTCGACGGCATTCTGGAAGTGGAATGTAAGGTAAGCGGCGAGCAAACCGCGTCGACAATGGTGATTGAAAAAGCGCCGGGAACCCTCAGTACTGAAGATATTGCAAACCGCTTAAAACAGCTGGACGCCCTCAAACAGCATCCCAGGGATGTGCCAGAAAATCGCCAGCTGGCTGCCGAAGCGGCAAAACGCTATGAGCAAACCTTGGGTGAAAGACGCCAGATTATCGATCATTACGCTACGCAGTTTGAACAGGCGCTGGATCGCCAGGACCTGCGCGCTATTGCTGCCGCGCGGGATGAACTGCGCCGGGTGTTAGACCAGCTTAACGACGGACTGTAAACATGGCGACAATATGGGATGTGCTGGGCATTGAGCCTACAACTGATGAAAACGAAATCCGCCGGGCTTATGCCCGCGAGTTAAAGTTGCGGCGTCCGGACAAAGATCCGAAGGGCTTTCAGGCGTTGCGCGAGGCGTTTGATAGCGCCAAGCGCTATGCCAGTTCGGCGGTCATTCTGAACGACGAAGATGAGAGTCTCCCGGATAAACCCGAGCCTACGCCTATGGTGGATTATGTTCGACAACTGATGCAGGAGCAGACACCTCAGCCACAAACACTCTGGAGCAAAAATGAACTCTGGGAACAGGCGCAGTCAATTTCGACCTTGTTAATCAAGGATGAGCTTGAGGGATTGGGGGCACTGCACTGTTACCTTGATAATGAAATCCCCGATGCGCTTGAAGCCAGACATGCGTTTAGCCTGATGCTCGCTGAAGCGCTAAGCGAGCAGAAGTGGCTCAACCGCAGCCTGTTAAATGAAGTTTCAGCGGTGATGGACTGGCAAATTGACAGCTATCGCTCATCTCAGCTACCCGACTGGCTAATGCATGCCCTCGAGCAGCAGATTGACATAACGAATCGGGAAAACTACTGGCAGTATCTGGCTCGGCAATATGGCGGCAGTCGTTATGGGCAGTTGAAATGGCGCTTGCTGACGGAAAAGGGGATGGTGATTTCATGGTGGGTGAGGCTGATACCCGATCTGCTGTCGCAACTTGCGAAGCAAGTAGGGGAGTTACGCCAGCAGTCGCCCGCATTGTTGGAGCGCCTTAATCCTTCACTCCTTGATGTGCTGCATAAACCAACCCTGGCACTAAGCTGGGGAGCCATCATCGCCGTACTTTTCTGGGGATACACAGCCTGGTTAGTGGGCCATGAGTCACCGAAAGCCGCGCTTCAGTCTGGCGTCATGCTGGGCGTCGTGGCGACTTTTCTCTGGGGATATCCATTTTTTGAGCGCCGGTTTGAATCCGGTGGAGCGGCAAGCAAATGCGTGCATACTTTTTTCTGGCTGGCGTCGGGACTGCTTCTTGCGATAGCGTTTTATAGCGTCTGGCGTGGGGCGAGCGCATGGCAGGGTAAAGATGCTATAACGATGCGGGCGCTGGTTATCCTGCTCTTCCTTGTTATCCCGGTAGGATGGGCGCTTTGGCAAAGGCGTGGCGATTGGCGTAACTTGCCTATCAGGATTGTGGTTGTTGTCCTGATGTTCCCGGTTTTATTTATTCGCCAGCTTCCTCCGCTGGTGAATCTATTGGGCATGATGTTGCTGCCCATGCTTTACGGCATCATTATCCAAATGGTCTACTTCATAAAATAAAAAAGCCCCCGGTTTATGCCGGGGGCTTTCGCATCAAACGTTGTGCATCAGAACATCAGCACCATCCACGGGTAGCTGATAAGCATCAGCGAACACAGGAAGATGGCACCAAAGATGGTACCCATTCGCCAGTAATCTTTGGTTGGCAGGTAGCCGCTGCCGTAGTAAATCGGGCTTGGACCAGTGCCGTACGGGGTGATGATCCCCATCACGCCGAGCGAGGTCACCATCATCAGGCAGAAGACCGGCATATTAATACCCGGAATGGATGCGGCGATGGTCAGTGTGGCCGGCAACAGGGCGGTGGTGTGCGCCGTGGTGCTGGCAAACAGATAGTGCAGCAGGTAGAACGCCACCAGCAGCATCACCGCCGACACCTGCGGGTCGAAACCGTGCAGCAGTGCGGCACCTTCTTTACCCAGCCAGGCAATAAAGCCCACGCGCGCCAGGCCATCGGCCAGCGCCACCAGGGTGGCAAACCAGGCGAAGGTATTCCAGGCTGGTTTATTGCTGATGATATCGTTCCAGTTCAGAACCCCGGTCCACAGCATCAACACGATAACCAGCAGGGCGGCCATCGCAGGTTCAATCCACGCCGCAGCAAAAATCCACATCAACAGGGCGCTACACACGAACAGCAGCAGCAGGATTTCATTGCGCGACAGTTTGCCCAGTTTTTCCAGCTCTGCGGCTGCCCACTTCGGCACTTCGTCATTCACCTTCACTTCCGGCGGGTAGAACCAGTAGGCCAGCAGCGGCATGGTCAGGATAAGCAACACGCCCAGCGGCAGGAAGGCAAGGAACCACATGCCCCAGGAGATCTCAAAGCCGATGATGCTTTTCACCAGCGCCAGCGCCAGCAGGTTCGGTGCCAGCGCGGAGAGGAACATCGAGCTGGTGATACAGGCGGCGCTTATCGCCACCCACATCAGGTAAGAGCCAATTCTGCGCGAGCTTGGGTCGTTAGGCAGAGAGCCATACAGCGGCGGCAGGTTAGCAATAATCGGGTAAATGGTGCCCCCGCTGCGCGCTGTGTTAGACGGCGTGAACGGGGCGAGCAGCAGGTCGGCGAAGGTGATCGCGTAGCCCAGCGTCAGGCTGCGTCGACCCAGGTACTTCACCAGAATCAGCGCCAGACGGCGGCCAAACTGCGTTTTGTCGTAGCCGGCGGCAAACATAAATGCGCCGAAGATCAGCCACACGGTGGAGTTGCTAAAGCCGCTGACCGCCCACTGGAAGGACTGGCTCGCCAGCTTAAATTTAGGATCTGCCAGCTCGGCCGGGCTAAACAATAGCCACTGGCTGAACAGCGCGATAACCACGATGCCCGTCAGCCCGATAACGGCCCCTGGTAAGGGTTCGAAGATCAGCCCGACAATCACGCCGACGAAGACGGCAAAGAAGTGCCATGCGTAGGGCTCTAATCCGGCCGGAACCGGAAGCAGTAATATAATGATGCTGATAAGGATCGGTAAAAATAGCAATATCAAGCGCTTTTTATTCCCGGTGTCCGGGGGCGATGCTTTCGCTGTCGCGCTTATTGGTGAGGTGTTAGTCATAGCCTGTGCCTTAAAGTTATCATGATGAATTCGATTAATATTCCCTGCAAAACCTGTTTCCCGACTTTTATTTCCACCTCATCTTTTATAGGCAGAATTTTATGCATTCATGATAGTTTTTTTAACCGGTGCAAATCTGAGCGCTCATCGCACCTGCTCCCTGCCTCCCTTTAACCTCATATTTATTGAGTGATAAGCGATTGTTTCTTGAATCCTTCATCATACTGAAACAATGGGATATTATCCCTTCTTTTGCGCTCCTACTGGCCGTGCCAGGTATTTGATTTTGGTTTCTGAATAGCAAAAAGCCAACGATTTTATTTAGCTGTAAAATTCGCTCCATTTATATCCATAGTCTTTAGGTGGTTAAAGATCAAATCGTAACCTGATGTAAATAAGCCGCTTCGCTGATTGCCACCGACTATTCAGTAGAAGCAAAGTGATATAAAACCTTTTGTTATTTATGGTTATTATTTGTATTTGCTTTTTTTAAGGCGTTGACTAACATTCGAAAAATATATTCCGCAAAATTGCCGTTTCTGTTCCCTAATTCAAATTACGTTACTCCTGATAATTGTGTTGCCTGCCGGGGCTATTCATTGAGTGCCGGACAATGTCGACCTCACCTGCTGGAATGATAAAGAATGAACTCCAAAACTCCGATCCTGAAGCCACTCACCTTGCCCAACGGCGCGGTGCTAAAAAACCGCCTGATCATGGCGCCGATGACCACCTGTACCGGTTTTTACGACGGTAGCGTGCCGAGCGATTTGGTTGAGTATTACCGTGAACGCGCCGGCACGATCGGCACCGTTATCGTCGAATGCTGCTTTATCGATCCTAAAGGTCCGGCTTTCCCTGGCGCGCTGGCTATCGACAGTGACAACAAAATTCCTGGCCTCGCGCGCATTGCCAGCGCGATTAAATCCCGTGGCTCTAAAGCAATCCTCCAGATTTATCACGGTGGCCGAATGGTTGAACCGGAGCTGATTGGCGGCAAGAAGCCCGTCGCGCCAAGCGCCATTGCCGCGCCGCGCGAAGGGGCCACCACGCCAGAAGCCCTGACAGCCGAAGAAGTGGATGTGATGATCACCAAGTTTGGCGATGCCGTTAACCGTGCCATCAAAGCTGGTTTCGACGGCGTGGAGATTCATGGCGCAAACACTTACCTGATCCAGCAGTTCTATTCACCCAACTCCAACCAGCGTGACGATAAGTGGGGCGGCAGCCGCGACAACCGCGCACGCTTCCCGCTGGAAGTGCTCGAAATCACCCACAAAATGGCCAGCCGCTTCGCCGATGCTTCCTTTATTATCGGCTACCGTTTCTCGCCGGAAGAGATTGAGGTGCCGGGTATTCGCTTTGACGACACCATGTACCTGCTGGAAAAGCTGGCGGAAAGGGGCGTGGATTACCTGCACTTCTCCGTGGGTTATTTCAAGCGTGCGTCGATCGTCGATACCCAAGACCCGACCATGTTGATCAACAAGTATCTGACAATGCGCTCTGAAACGCTGGCGAAAGTGCCGGTTATCGGGGTAGGCGGAGTTGTTAACCGCAGCGATGCCGAAGAAGCGCTGGGCCTGGGTTACGACCTGATTGCCGTCGGTAAAGCCTGTATTGCTTATCCGGACTGGGCCGATCGCGTACTGAAAAATGAAACGCTCGATCTGTTCATCGACAGCACCAAGCGCGAAGAGCTGCTGATCCCCGAGCCGCTGTGGCGCTTCTCGCTGGTCGATGCCATGATCCGCGACACCAGTACGTCTGGCCGCAAATACAAAGCCGGGGTCTTCCAGGAGAAAGTGGAGGCCGAGGCGCTCAAACTCAAAATCAGCGTTACGCTCGACACGGACCGTATCACCGACATTACTCTGGTGCAGGACGATTCGGTGGATGTCGACTTCACCCCAAGTTTCGAAATTTTGCGCTCGCGTATGCTGGTGGCCAACAGCCCGTATGTTGATGCGGTGACCGGGGCAACGGCGCAAAGTGAGGCCCTGAAGAAAGCGGTCTCCCGCGCGATGACCACGTCTAGTAAAGAACACGTTATTGAAGAAGGCGGCAATCCGGATGCGCCTCAAAGCTACGACGTGGCGGTAATCGGCAGCGGGGGCGCTGGTCTGGCGGCGGCTATTCGTGCTTCTGACGCCGGTGCCCGCGTGGTGATCATCGAGAAGATGCCAACCATCGGCGGGAACACCATCAAAGCCTCCGTGGGCATGAACGCCGCGGAAACGCGTTTCCAGGCGATGAAGGGCATTAAAGACAGCAAAGAGCTGTTCTACGATGAGACGCTGAAAGGCGGTAAGTTCAGAAACAATACCGAACTGCTGAAAGAGTTCGTTGAGCGCGCGCCGGGTGCCATTGACTGGCTGGCAAGTCTGGACATCGTCCTGAACGATATAACCATCACCGGCGGGATGAGCATTGACCGTACGCACCGCCCGGCAGACCGCTCGGCTGTCGGTGGCTTCCTGATAAGCGGCCTGGTCAACAACGTCAACCAGCGCAGCATCGACGTTCTACTGGATACCACCGTGGAAGAGATCCTGCATGAAAACGGCGTGGTAACTGGAGTTAAGGTTGCTAACGAATATAACGAGCACCATATTCTGCTGGCGAAAAGCGTGGTGGTAGCCACCGGTGGCTTCAGCGCCAACCGTAAAATGGTGGTTCACTACCGCCCGGAACTGAAAGGTTTTGTGACCACCAACCATAAAGGCGCGACCGGGAGCGGTATTGCCCTGCTGGAGAAAATCGGCGCTGGCACGGTAGACATGGATCAGATCCAGATCCACCCGACCGTGGAGCAAACCACCTCTTATCTGATCTCCGAGTCCATTCGCGGCGGCGGGGCTATCCTGGTCAGTCAGGAAGGGCAGCGCTTCTTCAATGAGCTGGAAACCCGTGACAAGGTTTCCGCAGAGATTATCGCCCTGCCGGAAAAAAGTGCCTGGATCCTGTTTGATGAGCAGGTACGGCAGAACAACAAAGCGGCGGATGAATACATTGCCCGTGGGTTTGTGATCAGCGCCCCAACGGCGGAAGAGCTGGCGGTGAAGCTGAATA
Organism: Cedecea sp. NFIX57; assembly: GCF_900177785.1. Classification (NCBI taxonomy): domain Bacteria; kingdom Pseudomonadati; phylum Pseudomonadota; class Gammaproteobacteria; order Enterobacterales; family Enterobacteriaceae; genus Cedecea; species Cedecea sp. NFIX57. The sequence continues at coordinate 171,818 of NZ_FXAS01000004.1, forward strand.
TGGATGCGCACGCGCTGCAGCAAACGCTGGACCGCTACAACGGCTTTGTGAAGCAGAAAAAGGACGAGGACTTTGGGCGTACCACCGGGATGCGTTTCCCGCTGGACACCGGGCCATACTACGCGATCCGCATTGCGCCGGGGGTTCACCACACGATGGGCGGTGTCACTATTAACACCAGCGCAGAAGTAGTGACTGAGCAGCATCAGGTGATTCAGGGCGTCTGGGCTGCGGGTGAAGTGGTGGGCGGCATTCACGGTGCCAACCGTATCGGCGGCAACGCCGTCGCCGATATCATCATCTTCGGTACCCTCGCAGGGCAAAACGCGGCGGCACACGCGCTGGCTTAAGGCGATAAAAAAGCCGGCAGGAATAACCTTGCCGGCTCTCTCAGGCCGGGCGGTCATCCGCCCGGTTTTTTATTCTTATCAGATAAGTGCTGTTTTGCGCAGGGCGAGGAAGTCCAGCAGGCCACCAAACAGAATCCCGCCGATGGCAAACAAAGCGCCCCATTCCAGCAGCTGTAACCCAAACGTCCATTCGGTCAGCCCCAGCGCATTGCAGATAATCACCAGCAGCCACGCCGCCAGCAGCAGGCAGCCAAAGCCCAGAATACGCAGCGCCAGGCGGTAAGCCGGGGCAAATTCGCTACGTGACATGAAGGTTTCGTTTTGCTGGGTGAACTCCAGCGTGCGCTTACACACCAGCAATAACAGGATCCCCGGTACTGCGGCGACGACAGAGAACAGGTAGAACATCGGCCAGCCGTGGGCTTCCACGAACCAGCCGGCAATCGGGCCGACATACACGCGGCCCACGGCGGAAAGCGCGGAAAGCAGGGCGAACTGGGTGGCTGAAAATGACTTATTGCAAAGCGTCATCAGCAGCGCCACGAAGGCCGCAGTGCCCATGCCGCCGCAGAGGTTCTCGAAGAACACCGCGCTCGCCATGGCCATCATGTCTTTATCCGTTACCGACAGCAGCCAGTAGCCGGCGTTGGACACGCCCTGCAAAATGCCGAAGATCAGCAAGGCGCGGAACAGCGTCAGCTTTTGCATCAGCATTCCGCCGAGCAGCGCACCGAAAATAGTGGCGCACAGCCCCAAAGTTTTATTCACCACGCCGACTTCACCGGCATCAAAGCCAACGCCGCGGATCAGGAACGTGGTGGTCAGGCTCATGGCAAAGGCATCGCCTAGCTTATAAAGCACAATCAGCAGCAAAATTAGCCAGGCATTGTTGCGGCCAAAGAAGTCACGCAGCGGCTCAACGACGGCGCGCTCCAGGCTTTTAGGCACGGGAACTGCATCGGTAGGCTCTGGCGCTAACAGCGTAGCGATAATACAGGGCACGAGCAGGGCAGCCATCAGCCAGTAAGTCGCCTGCCAGCCCAAATAGCGGTCCGCCAGCCAGAGCGCAAGGCCGCCGGAAACCAGCATTGCCAGGCGATATCCCAGCACACTGATGGCGGCACCGGTCCCGCGCTCCTCGGCAGACAGAACATCGGTTTTCCAGGCATCAAAGACGATGTCTTGAGAGGCAGAACAGAAGGCGATGATCACCGCCAGGGCAGCCATCCAGCGCAGCTGCGAGGAGGGTTCAAGGAACCCCATGGCGGCAATTGCCACCAACAACAGAATTTGCGTAATCAACAGCCAGCCACGACGGCGCCCAAGCAGTGGCGGGGTGTAGCGGTCCATTACCGGCGACCAAAGAAACTTAAAGACGTAGGCCTGGCCCACAAGCGAGAAGAAACCGATGGTTTTCAGGTCGATGTTTTCGACGGTCATCCAGGCCTGAAGCGTCCCTGAAGTCAGGGCTAAAGGCAGGCCGGACGCAAAGCCCAGAATCAGCAAAATGGCTGATTTCGGCTGCTGAAAGATGCGCAGATAATGATTGGACATAGGGGAATTGTACAAACTCTGTTGTTGGCCCGCGTGAGCAGGCCAACGGGGTCAAAATTAACGAGCGTTCTGCTTAATGAAGTCGTGAACGCTGGTGTCCTGAGCCATATCCGCAATGGTATCGGTCAGCACGGAGTTAACCGCGGCAGCGATATTTTTATTGGTGGCCTGGAACGCACCTTCAACGTTATAGCTGGAGCGGTAGTTCTTGGTCATCTTGTTACCGTTCTTCGCGGTAGCAATGATGGAGATATCCGCTTTGGTGGCGATGTTGTAGCGCACGTTACCCTGGGAAACGTCGGCATACAGTTGGTTAACGATGATCTGCAGGTCAACGGGGCTGTTTGGCCCGATCATATAGCCGCGAGCGGTCATCTGCTTCTCCAGCACTTCCTGCAGCAGGAAGCGCAGATCGCGGGATGGCGTCAGCGTGACGAGCTGATTGTCGCGGGTCACTTTCGCCAGCGCCTGGCTGGTACGCTGATCGGCACCATTGATGCTTAGCGTAACGCCCATCAGGCTTGGATCCTGTTGTGGCAGGGTGATCTTTGGCGACACTTCAATGGTGGTTGGCGGTGTTGCGCAGCTGGCCAGCATAAACATGGCAACCAGCGGGAAAAGTAATTTTTTTAACATGTTCGCTTTCTCAATGTACTCAAAGGGCAGGCTGATAAAAAATCACGCCATCATAACACTGCGGTCGTGCAGGGGAAGTGCTTAACGCACGGAATTTCATCGCGTTGCCATTTTTCCGGGCTTCAGCAAAACCTTCTGACACTTTTCATTCGGTTTAGTGCCTTAACCCTATGAACGTTCTGATAACCGGGTGAAGAATGGCCCTAGAAAGTTAAATTTTTGTTGTGTTCAAAGCAAAATCTGGCTAAAAGCGGCTAACATTTAAAGGGATGAGTGGCATCTCTACGTTGTCGAGGAGAAAGTTCATGCTGATACGCGAGCAGATAGAAGAGAAGTTAAAAGCCGCCTTTACCCCCGCGTACCTGGAAGTCGTGGATGAAAGCTATCGTCACAATGTCCCGGCGGGTTCCGAAAGCCATTTCAAGGTCGTGCTGGTTAGCGATCGTTTTACCGGCGAACGCTTTTTAAACCGCCATCGCATGATTTATGGCACATTAAGCGAGGAACTGGCAGGCCCGGTACACGCGCTGGCGCTGCATACTTACACCGTCAAAGAGTGGGAAGGGCTGCAGGATACCGTGTTCGCCTCCCCGAACTGCCGTGGCGCGGGCAGCATTGCCTGATTAACCGCTAAGCGTTTGCAACTAAGGGAACTTTTCCGTTATGTTGCGGTATGTATACTGCGTTTCCAAAAACGGCCTGCGGGCCGTTTTGTTTTGTCTGCCTCTTTAAGGGCGCGGGCAAAAAAGAATAAATGACAAAGAAGTGTGAAAAAGGCCGCAGCCGAGCGCTATTGCCGTTCTCGACTCACCCCAGCGATGCCGCTATAATGCTGCGTCTTATTTTTTGAATGTCTTCGGGATGATTCTGACGACAGGGAATGTGTTTCTGATTCAGAGAACATCCTGGTTCTGTGAAGCCAACAGGGCTTCCAGAGTTGACCGAGCACTGTGATTTTTTGAGGTAACAAGATGCAAGTTTCAGTTGAAACCACTCAGGGCCTTGGCCGCCGTCTCACGCTTACCATCGCTGCAGACAGCATCGAAACCGCTGTAAAAAGCGAGCTGGTCAACGTGGCTAAAAAAGTACGTATCGACGGCTTCCGTAAGGGTAAAGTGCCGATGACCGTAGTTGCTCAGCGTTATGGCGCATCTGTACGCCAGGACGTGCTGGGTGAACTGATGAGCCGCAACTTTATTGATGCGATCATCAAAGAGAAGATCAATCCGGCTGGCGCACCTAACTATGTGCCGGGCGAATACAAACTGGGCGAAGACTTCACCTACGCGGTAGAGTTCGAAGTGTACCCAGAAGTTGAGCTGCAGGGTCTGGAAGCCATCGAAGTTGAAAAACCGGTTGTTGAAGTGACCGACGAAGACGTTGATGCGATGCTGGACACTCTGCGCAAGCAGCAGGCAACCTGGAAAGACAGCGACGCTGCAGCGACCGCAGAAGATCGCGTTACCATCGATTTCACCGGTTCCGTTGACGGCGAAGTGTTCGAAGGCGGCAAAGCCTCTGACTTCGTGCTGGCAATGGGTCAGGGCCGTATGATCCCTGGCTTCGAAGACGGCATCGTTGGCCACAAAGCGGGCGAAGAGTTCACTATCGAAGTGACCTTCCCGGAAGAATATCACGCTGAAAACCTGAAAGGGAAAGCGGCGAAGTTCGACATCGTGCTGAAGAAAGTTGAAGCACGTGAGCTGCCAGAATTCACCGAAGAATTCATCAAGCGTTTCGGCGTGGAAGATGGTTCCGTGGCTGGTCTGCGTACCGAAGTGCGTAAAAACATGGATCGCGAACTGAAAGGCGCCGTGCGTAACCGCATCAAATCTCAGGCAATCGACGGTCTGGTTAACGCCAACAACATCGACGTGCCAGCTGCGCTGATCGACGGCGAAATCGACGTTCTGCGTCGTCAGGCTGCACAGCGTTTCGGTGGTAACGAGAAACAGGCTCTGGAACTGCCACGTGAACTGTTCGAAGAGCAGGCTAAACGTCGCGTAGTTGTTGGTCTGCTGCTGGGCGAAGTGATTCGTACCCACGAGCTGAAAGCTGACGAAGAGCGTGTGAAAGGTCTGATCGAAGAAATGGCTTCTGCCTACGAAGATCCGACTGAAGTCATCGAGTTCTACGGTAAAAACAAAGAGCTGATGGACAACATGCGCAACGTTGCGCTGGAAGAGCAGGCTGTTGAAGCCGTTCTGGCCAAAGCGAAAGTGTCCGAAAAAACGACCACCTTCAGCGAGCTGATGAACCAGCAGGCGTAAGTGCTTTTTGGCTAATTAGCCAAAAACTGCAGCATCAGGCCCGTCACCTTTTGGTGGCGGGCTTTTTTTATTGCTAAATCACACGATAAGCCATCAATAAATCCCCATTTCAGGGTTAGCGTAACAACAAAAGGTTGTTATGCTTGAAACAGGGCAAATCATCCCCATTATTCGGGTGAGGTTCCATTAACAATCCCTGACTGACTCCGTCCAGAATCGGCGCAAGGAACATAGTCAATATCCTGCGTCTCAAGTAGAATCAGTACAGTAGGCTTAATTACTCCAGGAGACGGACATGTCATACAGTGGCGAACGAGATCAATTAGCACCCCATATGGCCCTGGTGCCGATGGTTGTTGAACAAACATCCCGCGGCGAACGTTCATACGATATCTATTCTCGTCTGCTTAAGGAGCGCGTCATCTTCCTGACCGGTCAGGTAGAAGATCATATGGCTAACCTGATTGTGGCGCAGATGCTGTTTCTGGAAGCAGAAAACCCGGAAAAAGATATCTATCTTTACATCAACTCTCCGGGTGGCGTAATTACGGCCGGGATGTCGATTTACGACACCATGAAGTTTATTAAGCCGGACGTCAGCACCATTTGTATGGGCCAGGCTTGCTCTATGGGTGCATTCCTGTTGACCGCTGGGGCAAAAGGTAAGCGTTTCTGCCTGCCGAACTCCCGCGTCATGATTCACCAGCCGCTGGGCGGCTATCAGGGCCAGGCGACGGATATCGAAATCCACGCTAAAGAGATCCTGAAAGTGAAAGCACGTATGAACGAGCTGATGGCGGAACATACGGGCAAATCGCTTGAACAAATCGAGAAAGACACCGAGCGCGATCGTTTCCTCTCCGCAAGCGAAGCGGTAGAGTACGGTTTAGTCGATTCGATCCTGACTCACCGTAACTAATGCCCGAAGCTTTAGGCCGCTATACTATAGTCAAAGTCGCGGCCTGACTTAACGCTTCACTATCGGCTGCGCCGTAGAATGGCACTTGTGCTACCGGTGGTAGCACACAGAAAAGAGAAGAGGTTTTACTGATGACAGATAAGCGCAAAGACGGTTCAGGCAAACTGCTGTACTGCTCTTTTTGCGGCAAAAGCCAGCATGAAGTGCGCAAGCTGATTGCCGGGCCGTCAGTGTATATCTGCGATGAGTGTGTCGATTTATGTAACGACATCATTCGCGAAGAGATTAAAGAAGTTGCGCCGCACCGTGAACGCAGCGCGCTGCCAACGCCGCACGAAATTCGCCACCATCTTGACGATTATGTTATCGGTCAGGAGCAGGCTAAAAAAGTGTTGGCGGTTGCGGTTTACAACCACTACAAACGTCTGCGTAACAGCGACACGTCCAACGGCGTTGAACTGGGTAAAAGTAACATCCTGCTGATCGGCCCAACCGGTAGCGGTAAAACGCTGCTGGCAGAAACTCTGGCTCGCCTGCTGGATGTGCCATTTACCATGGCCGATGCAACCACGCTGACCGAAGCAGGTTACGTTGGCGAAGACGTTGAAAACATTATTCAAAAGCTGCTGCAGAAATGCGACTACGACGTACAGAAAGCCCAACGCGGCATCGTGTACATCGATGAGATCGATAAAATCTCCCGCAAATCTGATAACCCGTCCATCACCCGTGACGTGTCCGGTGAAGGCGTGCAGCAGGCGCTGCTTAAACTGATTGAAGGCACCGTGGCTGCCGTTCCACCTCAGGGGGGCCGTAAGCATCCACAGCAGGAGTTCCTGCAGGTTGATACCTCTAAGATTCTGTTTATCTGCGGTGGTGCATTTGCAGGCCTGGATAAAGTTATCGCTAACCGCGTGGAAACGGGGTCTGGTATCGGCTTCGGCGCAACGGTAAAAGCGAAGTCTGAGAAAGCCAGCGAAGGCCAGCTGCTCGGCCAGGTTGAACCAGAAGATCTGATCAAATTCGGTCTGATCCCTGAATTCATCGGTCGTCTGCCGGTTGTCGCAACCTTAAGCGAACTAAGCGAAGACGCGCTGATCCAGATCCTGAAAGAACCGAAAAATGCCCTGACCAAACAGTATCAGGCATTGTTCAATCTGGAAGGCGTAGAGCTGGAATTCCGTGATGAAGCGCTCGACGCGATTGCGAAGAAAGCGATGATCCGTAAAACCGGTGCTCGTGGCCTGCGTTCCATCGTGGAAGGCGCACTGCTGGACACCATGTACGATCTGCCATCTCTGGATGACGTGGAAAAAGTGGTGATTGACGAGTCCGTCATCGCTGGCCAGTCCAAGCCGCTATTAATTTATGGTAAGCCGGAAGCGCAACAGGCATCCGGTGAATAATTCGCCAGAATAACCAGTCAGTTAATAAGAAAATGGGGGATTTTATCCCCCATTTATTTTTCCTGCATTCCCACAGTTGAATGTCCAGGAAACAGCCCCATATACTGATTTACTTGTTGGTGGAGCGAGAAGCGTTCACCAAATCACCTGGCGGACATTAAACTAAGAGAGAGCTCTATGAATCCTGAGCGTTCTGAACGCATTGAAATCCCCGTATTGCCATTGCGCGATGTGGTGGTTTATCCGCACATGGTTATTCCACTGTTTGTCGGGCGTGAAAAATCCATTCGCTGCCTGGAAGCTGCAATGGACCATGATAAGAAAATCATGCTGGTGGCGCAGAAAGAGGCTTCGACGGATGAGCCAGGTGTTAACGACCTGTTCACTGTAGGTACCGTTGCTTCAATTCTGCAGATGCTGAAACTGCCTGACGGTACGGTAAAAGTACTGGTAGAAGGGCTTCAGCGCACACGTATCACCACGCTGTCTGACAACGGCGACCATTTCTCTGCGCAGGCGGAGTACCTGAACTCGCCGGCGATTGAAGAGCGCGAGCAGGAAGTCCTGGTTCGCACCGCAATCAATCAGTTTGAAGGCTACATCAAACTGAACAAAAAAATTCCACCAGAGGTACTGACGTCGCTGAATAGCATCGACGATCCTGCACGTCTGGCCGATACCATTGCCGCCCATATGCCGCTTAAGCTGTCGGACAAGCAATCTGTGCTTGAGATGTCCGATATCAACGAGCGTCTTGAATACCTGATGGCGATGATGGAGTCGGAAATCGATCTGCTGCAGGTTGAGAAACGTATTCGCAACCGCGTTAAAAAGCAGATGGAAAAAAGCCAGCGCGAGTACTATCTGAATGAGCAAATGAAGGCGATTCAGAAAGAACTGGGCGAAATGGACGACGCGCCTGATGAAAATGAAGCGCTGAAGCGCAAAATTGACGCGGCGAAAATGCCGAAAGAAGCGCGCGAGAAAACCGAAGCCGAGCTGCAGAAGCTGAAAATGATGTCGCCGATGTCTGCGGAAGCCACCGTGGTACGCGGCTACATCGACTGGATGGTGCAGGTTCCGTGGAACGCCCGCAGCAAGGTCAAAAAAGATCTGCGTCAGGCGCAGGAAATCCTCGATACCGACCATTACGGTCTGGAACGTGTGAAAGATCGCATTCTGGAATACCTCGCAGTCCAGAGCCGCGTGAACAAACTGAAAGGGCCAATTCTTTGCCTGGTTGGGCCGCCAGGGGTAGGTAAAACTTCTCTGGGCCAGTCCATCGCTAAAGCCACGGGTCGTAAATACGTGCGTATGGCGCTGGGCGGAGTGCGTGATGAAGCTGAAATCCGTGGTCACCGCCGGACTTACATCGGCTCTATGCCGGGTAAACTGATTCAGAAGATGGCCAAAGTCGGGGTAAAAAACCCGCTGTTCCTGCTGGATGAAATCGACAAGATGTCTTCCGACATGCGCGGCGATCCTGCATCTGCGCTGTTGGAAGTGCTTGATCCAGAACAGAACGTGACGTTTAACGATCACTACCTGGAAGTGGACTACGATCTCAGCGACGTGATGTTTGTGGCTACCTCTAACTCCATGAACATCCCGGCGCCATTGCTGGATCGTATGGAAGTGATTCGCCTGTCCGGTTATACCGAGGACGAAAAGCTGAATATTGCCAAACAGCACCTGCTGCCGAAGCAAATTGAGCGCAACGCCCTGAAAAAAGGCGAGCTGAAAGTGGATGACAGCGCCATTGTGGGCATTATCCGCTACTACACTCGCGAAGCGGGCGTCCGTAGCCTGGAGCGTGAAATCTCCAAGCTGTGCCGTAAAGCGGTTAAACAGCTGCTGCTGGACAAATCACTCAAGCACATCGAAATCAACGGCGACAACCTGAAGGATTACCTTGGGGTGCAGCGCTTTGATTACGGCCGTGCCGACAGTGAAAACCGCGTAGGGCAGGTGACCGGGTTGGCGTGGACGGAAGTGGGCGGCGACTTGCTGACCATCGAAACCGCCTGCGTGCCGGGTAAAGGCAAGCTGACTTATACCGGTTCCCTCGGTGAAGTTATGCAGGAGTCTATCCAGGCGGCGCTGACCGTCGTTCGTGCTCGTGCGGAAAAACTCGGTATTAACGGTGATTTCTACGAGAAACGTGATATTCACGTTCACGTGCCAGAAGGGGCGACGCCGAAAGACGGCCCAAGCGCCGGTATCGCAATGTGTACCGCGCTGGTGTCCTGCCTGACGGGGAACCCGGTTCGTGCCGATGTGGCAATGACAGGTGAAATTACCCTGCGTGGCCAGGTGTTGCCGATTGGTGGCCTGAAAGAGAAACTGCTGGCAGCGCACCGTGGCGGCATCAAAACCGTGCTAATCCCGGACGACAATAAGCGCGATCTGGAGGAAATTCCGGACAACGTGATTGCAGACCTGACTATTCATCCTGTGAAGCGTATTGAGGAAGTTCTGGCCCTCGCGCTGCAGAATGAGCCTTCTGGCATGCAGGTTGTCACCGCAAAATAGTGACCTGACGCAAATACAGTCAATAAAATTAGGGCTGGTAAGTGAATTGTCACTTGCCAGCTTTTTTTTGTGTCGCTAATTTAGTTGCTGGCTGAGCTTATCGTCCACAACTCCTGTTGTAAGGGCATGACGAGCCTGTTATAACTGCTGCGCGGTCGCGCCTGAGGGATATCAGGTGCGATATAAATTATAAAGAGAGGAAGAGAAGAGTGAATAAATCTCAACTGATAGACAAAATTGCCGCAGGTGCTGATATTTCTAAAGCCGCGGCTGGACGTGCGTTAGATGCTGTTATTGCTTCTGTTACTGAATCTCTGCAGTCCGGGGAAGACGTAGCACTGGTAGGTTTTGGTACCTTTGCTGTTAAAGAGCGTGCTGCCCGTACCGGCCGCAACCCTCAAACCGGTAAAGAAATCACCATCGCCGCAGCAAAAGTACCAGGCTTCCGTGCTGGTAAAGCGCTGAAAGACGCTGTTAACTGATTTATTAGCCCCGACTGACTGGGGTAGATGGTGTCAGGTATCGCAGGGGCGCATCGTTTGATGTGCCTTTTTTATTGCCTGAAGCCGAATTTTACGCAGGTGTTGATGATTTGCAGCGGGTTTCTTGTCACAATACGCCCTTGCGCGCAGCACAGGGCAGCTTGAGTCATTAGGGATGCCAGCTTAGCGCCTGCGCAGGTTTACCAAGTCATACTACAGCGGAGTGTTGTTACACCATGATGGACAATTTACGAGCGGCGGCTAACCATGTCGTGCTCAAGATCATTCTGGGTTTGATTATCTTGTCATTCGTTCTGACTGGCGTGGGTAGCTACCTGACTGGCGGTAACAATAATTATGCCGCAAAAGTAAATGGCCAGGAGATTGGTCGTGGTCAGTTCGAAAATGCCGTAGCGAACGAACGTAATCGCCAGCAGCAGCAACTGGGCGATCAGTTCTCCGTTCTCGCCGGTAACGAAGGCTACATGAAGCAAATGCGTCAGCAGGTGCTCAACCAGCTGATTGATGAAGCGCTGCTTGACCAGTACGCCAAACATCTGGGCCTCGGCATCAGCGACGAGCAGGTGAAAATGGCTATCTTCAGCCAGCCTGCCTTCCAGAATAACGGTAAATTCGATAACGCTCGCTATAACGCAATCATCGGCAACATGGGATTAACTGCCGACCAATATGCACAGGCGCTGCGTAATCAGCTCACCACCGACCAGCTGATCAAAGCCGTGGTCGGCACCGACTTTATGCTCACTGGTGAAACCGACGAGCTGGCAGCATTGGTCTCTCAGCAGCGCGTCGTGCGTGAAGTCACTATCGATGTGAAAGCGCTGGCCGCGAAGCAAGACGCTTCCGAGCAGGAAATTAACGCCAACTACGAGCAGAACAAAAACCGCTACATCACCCCTGAACAGTTTAAAGTCAGCTACATCAAGCTGGACGCTGCTTCCATGCAGGAAGAGGCCAGTGATGCAGACGTTCAGGCTTACTACGATCAGCACAAAGATGAATTCACCCAGCCGCAGCGCAACCGCTACAGCGTGATTCAGACCAAAACCGAAGACGAAGCGAAAGCGATTCTCGACGAGCTGAACAAGGGCGGCGATTTTGCCGCACTGGCGAAGGCCAAATCGGCTGATATTATCTCTGCCCGCAACGGTGGTGACATGGGCTGGCTGGAAGCCTCCACCACGCCTGACGAACTGAAAAATGCCGGCCTGAAAGAAAAAGGTCAGCTGTCCGGCGTCGTGAAATCTTCCGTTGGTTTCCTGATTGTTCGTCTGGATGATATCCAGCCAGCCGTTGTGAAGCCGTTGGCGGAAGTCCGCGACGGCATCGTGGCGAAAGTGAAGCAGGAAAAAGCCGTTGACGCTTACTATGCGCTGCAGCAGAAAGTCAGCGATGCCGCGAGCAACGACAACGAATCTCTGGCAAGCGCCGAGAAAGTCGCGGGCGTTAAAGCGGTTGAAACCGGTTGGTTTGGTCACGACAACCTGCCTGAAGAGCTGAACTTCAAACCAGTTGCCGATGCTATCTTCAGCGGCGGTTTGGTGGGTGAGAACGGTTCGCCGGGCAGCAACTCAGACATTATCACCGTTGATGGCGATCGCGCTTTCGTATTGCGTGTTTCCGAGCACAAAGCCGAAGCAGTTAAACCTCTCTCCGAAGTGCGTGACCAGGTGATTGCTGCCGTGAAGCAGCAGAAAGCTGAGCAGCAGGCGAAGCTGGATGCCGACAAGCTGCTGAATGCGCTGAAACTGGGCAAAGGCAGTGACGACATGAAAGCCGCGGGGCTGAGCTTCGGTGAAGCGAAAACCCTGAGCCGTACCGGGCAGGATCCGATCAGCCAGGCCGCCTTTGGGCTGCCTTTACCGGCGAAAGACAAGCCGAGCTATGGCGTCGCCAATGATATGCTGGGCAACGTAGTGCTGCTGTCTCTGGATGAAGTGAAAGCGGGCTCAATGCCGGACGAGCAGAAAAAAGCGATGGTGCAGGGGATCACCCAGAACAATGCCCAGATTGCTTTTGAAGCGCTGATGTCCAACCTGCGTAAAGAAGCGAAGATTAAACTGGGCGATATCATCGACCAGCAGCAGTAATCCTCGCAAATATTTGCAACGCAGTGTAATACCTGAAGGCCGCTTTCGCGGCCTTTTCCACATTTTAAATCCGGTGTTTGTTCCTGATTTTTATCCTCGCTATGGTGACCGGGCTGTCAACATACATGGAGGACACAGCATGACATCAGGCATCAAAGCATTTTCACTTTCACTCGTTCTGGCCGGTTTACTTGGCTGCGCCCCGGCGCATGCCGCCTCAGAAAAAGCGGGTTCGGCTCCGGCCAGCACGGCAGCGACGCAGCCTAAAGCTGCCCCTGCCAAAACGGCGGAGCAAGGTGAGGGACTGGTGAGTATCAATAGCGCCCCGGCGGAAGAACTTGCCCAGAAAATGAACGGTGTGGGATTGAAAAAGGCACAGGCCATCGTCAACTACCGTGACGAATTCGGCCCGTTTAAAACGCTCGATCAGCTGCAGGAGGTCCCGGGCATTGGCGCATCGCTGGTGGAACGTAACCTGGCTCGCATAAAACTTTGAGTTTACGTGCTCAGGCTTCCACCTGAAGAAGAAAGTTTGCTACGCTGAGTTAGAGGTCATACCAGTTTCTGGGGTATGACCTCGCTTACCTTCACCCGATGACAACAAAAACAGAACAAGGGCTTCGCGCTATGCAGACACATATCAAAGTTCGTGGATACCACATGGACGTCTACCAACACGTTAACAACGCTCGTTATCTCGAGTTTCTCGAGGAGGCCCGTTGGGAAGGGCTGGAAAAAACGACGGGCTTCCAGTGGATGACGGAACACAACATCGCTTTTATCGTAGCGAACATCAATATTAGCTACCGCCGTCCGGCGGTGCTTGGGGACCTGCTGCGCATTGACAGCAAACTCCAGCAGATTAACGGTAAAAGCGGTGTGTTGAGCCAGGTGGTAACGCTGGAACCTGAAGGCGAAGCCGTGGCCGATGCTCTGCTGACCTTCGTCTGTATTGATTTAAAGACGCAAAAGGCCGTTCCGCTGGAAGGTGAACTGCGTGAGAAACTGGAACAGATGATGAGTTCCTAAAATTGCTGACAAAGAGGGAAAAAGCGTGGTTTTTCCCTCTTTGTGATTATCAGCCGAAAATCAATAAATTGATTTTCCTGTCTTTTTTACAAACCGTCAGGTATTTCTTCTATCGACAGAGGCTTGTGACCACGCCGTTATGTTTTATTTGAGGCCAGTTTTTTGCTTCATTGCAGCCATGACTGCGGGTTTGTTGGCCAGATAGTGATTCAGGCCATTAGCTCGCAGGTTGCAGGCGGCGCATTCGCCACAGCCGTCACCCTGGATGCCGTTGTAGCAGGTCAGTGTTTCCTGGCGGACCGTTTCCAGGCTCTGCCAGTAATCGGCCAGTGCCCAGGTTTCCGCTTTGTCCAGCCACATCAGCGGCGTTTCAAAGCGGATATCTCTTGCCATCCCGAGGCTAACCGCGTGGTTCAACGCTTTGACGAACTCGTCACGGCAGTCAGGGTAGCCAGAGAAGTCCGTTTCGCAGACGCCAGTTATCACGGATTCCGCTTCAACCTGGTAAGCGTAAATCGCCGCCAGAGTCAGGAACAGGATGTTGCGGCCCGGTACGAACGTGCTTGGGATGCCTTTATCCTCTGGGTTGTAACCCGGCACCGGAATGCTGTCTCGCGTCAGGCTGCTCACCGCCAGTTCGTTCAGCAGGGTAACGTCCAGGACTTTATGCGCACGGGCGCCAAGCTTTAACGACAGCTTTTGGGCCACATCAATTTCTGCCCGATGGCGCTGGCCATAATCAAAGGTCACGCAGTGGACTTCGTCGTACTGCTGCAAGGCCTGAATCAGGCAGGTGGTGGAGTCCTGTCCGCCGCTGAAAACCACGACTGTACGTTTCATTCTCTATCCTGTCGTTCATAAGGGGGTCTGGAAAAGGGTATGGTAACGCCCTGCCAGGGTGTGAGCCAGCTTCTTCACGCCATTCCCGGCGGCGGGAGCCAGGCTTCACAAAAATCAAACCAGCCCCAGGCGTTCAGTTCAATGCCGTTCACGCCGGGTGGGGCGCTTATCTGGTAGCGATAATTAAACAGCGGCGTGACCACGGCCTCCCGCATCAGGCCATGAAAAACTTCTTTCAGAGCTTCATTACGTGTATGGGAAGGAGGGGAAGCCTGCACGGCATCCAGCGTGGCCTGCAGGTGCGCGTAATGCCCGGCGCTTAATAAATTGGGCCACAGTACATCGCTGCGCAGCCATTGCTCAAGGGTGTATTCCGGGGCCTCACCAATCAACCTGTCGCCCATCACGATATCTGCCTGGGCTAAATCTTCGCAGCCAGCCCAGGTTTTGGCGTCATGAAAAATCACCGTCAGTTCGCAGCCGCGCTCTGCCAGATAGTGCCTCAACTGAAGAGCCATCGCATGAAGCTCGACCGGCAAATGGTAAACCAGCGTCAGTTTTTTCGGTAACGTGACGGCTGTGTGCGTATCCCAGCCAGGAATCTGCCAGCCAGGGATCATCTCCCGATTAGGCGTGATCAGCTCACTGTTAAGCGGCAGCGTAGCGATCATCTCCGGCTCCCGGACAATCTGCATGATTGTTCTGGCCTGCTCTGCGCTGAGCCTTCCCTGTGGCCTGATCCCCAGATAGCAAAAGCCCAGGCTGATGCTATTACTGACCGGGCGCAGGTTCTCCAGCTCGTCCTGCTGGCCGATGGCGATTTGCACCGGATGCAGGCAGCTTGTGCCGAGCGTGGTTTCGAAGAGCTGCGGGGTGATCCAGTATTCGATGGCTTTCAACAGCGGGTGTTTCAGATGATAGCTTTCAAAGCTTTCCAGTCGCACCAGGTTCGGCTTGAAGCTGACAATACGGAATGGGCCGCAGCCCAACTGTGTATCCTGCGGGTGGGCCAGGCGGCTGCAGTAGCTCGCCAGACGATGCGCGAGCCAATAGTCCGGCCGATGCAAAATAAAGCGCAGGCACTGCGCGTGAGGGATCTCAATACGTTTGACGCTGATAAACAGCCGCCGCAGGGCGGGCAGCTCCAGCAACATCATCAGTCGCTGTTGAAGCTGGTGGGTTTCTACGGGTTCACCGTTGTGCCAGTGCAGGGTCGAGCGAATAAAAAAGTCCCAACAAAGACCATTGTTTGATACTTGCCAGTGATGAGCGAGATCGGGCTGGGGCTCCGGGCTTTCACGGGTAAAACGCGTGAGGCCGGAAAACACTTGCCCGGCGAGATGCTGCTCGGCCCGACCCGGCAGAAAACCTGGGGCAACGGGATCAAGAGGGCGATAATAAGGAATACGCAGCGTCGGGACATCGTTTTGCCACTGGCCGCCAAGGAACGGCTGTAATAGCTGGCGAAGCTGTTCCGGCGCAAGCTGGGCCAGCTCCAGCGCGTTCTGATGCTGGCCCTTATCCAGAACTTGCTCCATCATGCCGGAACGGACATTTTCCGGTGAAACCAGAAACGTCAGGTCCCCGCGTTTGCCGCGGCCAGACTGTGCGCGCCAGCGCAGCCAGCCAGCGTCTTCAAGCTGATTAAGCAGTGTCCTGACGTGACGATCGCTACAAAAGCAGCGCTCGGCAAGCTCAGCAACGGTCACCTGTTGCGGTTCCCCGCCGGAAGGCTGCCATAAACGCTGGAACTGATTGAGCCGATTCAGAAGTCGCATAATAAACCCGGAACATTTTTTCCCAAGTATTCACTATTAGTTCCGTATATTCCAGAGGATACTTTTGCCTGTCACGATCACTTCTGGAGTAACCATGGCTCGTCTGGCTGCATTTGATATGGACGGCACGCTTCTGCTGCCCGACCATCACCTTGGGGAAGCAACCCTGAATACGCTGAAGCGTCTGCGCGAAGAGCGCCAGATAACCCTGGCTTTTGCGACCGGTCGCCATGAGCTGGAGATGCGCCATATTCTCGGCAAGATCGATCTGGACGCTTTCCTGATCACCGGCAACGGCACGCGTATTCACAGCATGGAAGGTGAGCTAATGCACCGCAACGATCTCTCGCCGTGGGCGGTAGAGACAGTGCTGCACGGGCATTGGGACACGGAAGCGAGCATGCATGCCTTTAACGATTCAGGTTGGTTAACCAGCCATGAAATCCCGGAAATGCTTCACGCACATGTATACAGCGGTTTCCGGCCACATATCGTCGATCTTCGTACTTTACCGGCGCACGAAGTCACCAAGATCTGCTTCTGCGGCGATCACGACGATTTGTGCCGCCTGCGCATTCAGCTCAATGAAGCGCTGGGCGATCGCGCATTTCTTTGCTTCTCGGCCATGGACTGCCTGGAAGTGCTGCCGGTGGGCAGCAACAAAGGCGCAGCGCTTGGCGTACTGAGCACCCACTTAGGTTTGACTCTGCAGGATTGCATGGCATTTGGCGACGCGATGAACGACCGCGAAATGCTCTCGGCGGTTGGGCACGGCCTGATTATGGGCAACGCCATGCCGCAGCTGAAAGCGGATTTACCCCATCTGCCGGTTATCGGCCACTGCCGTAACCAGGCGGTCTCGCACTATTTGACGCACTGGCTGGACACTCCACATCTCACCTATTCCCCCGAATATTGAGACCTTACAGCGCCGGGCCGAGTGCCCGGTTTTTTTATACCCGCCTATATTCGTCATACTTGCTGCTTGGCTGTAACTCGAATTATTTAGGGTATTGAGACCAGTCGACTAATTTCAGCCTTAAACGGAGAAAGATCGCCAATATGATCGTTGACCCAGGCTGAATTGTAGTAGGACTCAAGGTAGCGTTCGCCGCTGTCGCAAAGCAGCGTCACAATAGAACCGCTCCGGCCTTCCTCACGCATTCTCGCGGCAAGCTGCAGCACGCCCCACATATTGGTGCCGGTTGAGGCGCCCACTTTACGGCCAAGCTGGGATTCCAGCCATTGCATAGTGGCGACGCTGGCGGCGTCCGGTACGCGCATCATCTCGTCAATCACATCAGGAATAAACGAAGGCTCGCAGCGCGGGCGTCCAATACCTTCGATTTTACTGCCAACATCGCTTTTCAGGCCGCAGTCGCGCTGCTGCCAGTAATCAAGAAATACTGAATTCTGGGGGTCGACTACCACCAGCTTTGTGTTGTGGCCCTGGAAGCGAAGATAACGACCAATGGTGGCTGAGGTGCCGCCGGTCCCCGCGCTCATCACGATGTAATCCGGTACCGGATGCGGCTCATGGGTCATCTGGCGGAAAATACTGTCGGCGATATTGTTGTTCCCGCGCCAGTCGGTTGCCCGCTCGGCGTAAGTGAACTGATCCATATAATGGCCGTTCAGCTCACGGGCAAGCATTTCTGAAGCGGCGTAAATTTCGCAGGCGCTGTCTACAAAGTGGCAGCGGCCGCCGTAGAATTCGATTTGTTCAATTTTGCGTTTTGCTGTGCTGGCGGGCATCACGGCAATAAACGGCAAGCCAAGCAGGCGAGCAAAATAGGCTTCTGACACCGCCGTTGAACCAGAGGAGGCTTCGATAATAGTAGTGCCTTCTTTAATCCAGCCGTTACACAGCCCGTACAGGAACAGAGAGCGCGCGAGACGGTGCTTCAGGCTGCCGGTCGGGTGGGTGCTCTCATCCTTCAGATACAGCTGAATACCCGGAAAAGCGGGCAAAGCCAGACGGATAAGATGCGTATCCGCAGAGCGTTGATAGTCGGCGTTGATCTCGCTGATGGCGTTGGTTACCCAGGTGCTGGTCATGGAAAATTCTCATTTATCAATTTGTGCTTAGCGTAATCCAAAGTCCGGATAAAAAAGTTGCCATTTTGCCTGTTTGGCGTTTCCATTAGAGAAAATATTTCTCTCTGGTGGTCTCATGATAGATAAAATTGACCAAAAGCTGCTTGCGATGCTGCAGCAGGACTGTACCCTGTCTTTGCAGGCGCTGGCGGATGCCGTTAATCTGACCACCACCCCGTGCTGGAAACGCTTAAAACGCCTGGAAGACGAAGGCTATATTCGCGGCAAAGTGGCGCTGCTGGACCCGGAAAAACTTGGCCTGGGCCTGACGGCGTTTGTGCTGATTAAAACCCAGCAGCACAGCAGCGAGTGGTACTGCAAATTTGTCTCGGTGGTGGAAGCCATGCCCGAAGTACTGGGGTTCTGGCGCATGGCTGGCGAATACGACTACCTGATTCGGGTTCAGGTGGCCGACATGAAGCGGTACGACGACTTTTATAAGCGGCTGGTGAACGGCATCCCGGGATTAAGCGATGTCACTTCGAGTTTTGCCATGGAACAGATAAAATACACCACAGCATTACCTCTAACTTCCTGATTCCGTACTGTGCGGAACAGTAGCCTTCACTCTTTTGCCCTGGCCGGCAGGCAGCATTTCAGGATCTAAACTTCGTGCGATTATTTGCTCAATTAAGCTGGTACTTCACCCGCGAGTGGCGACGCTACCTCGGCGCGGTGGCATTGCTTATTATCATCGCTATTTTACAGCTCGTGCCGCCAAAAGTGGTGGGCGTGATTGTGGATGGCGTCGTGCAGCAGCATCTCTCCTCTCAGCAGGTGCTGATGTGGATTGGCCTGATGCTGCTTATTGCCGTAGTGGTTTATCTGGTGCGCTATGTCTGGCGTGTCCTGCTGTTCGGGGCGTCTTATCAGCTTGCGGTTGAGCTGCGGGAAAACTATTACCGCCAGCTAAGCCGCCACCACCCTGAGTTTTATCTCCGCCACCGTACCGGCGACCTGATGGCGCGCGCGACTAACGATGTCGATCGCGTGGTATTCGCCGCGGGGGAAGGGGTGCTAACGCTGGTAGACTCGCTGGTCATGGGGCTGGCGGTGCTGATCGTCATGTCCACTCAAATCAGCTGGCAGCTCACTCTGCTGGCGCTTTTGCCAATGCCGATCATGGCCGTGGTGATCAAACGCGACGGTGCCCGTTTGCACGATCGCTTCAAAGTGGCGCAGGCTGCGTTCTCGGCCTTAAACGATCGTACTCAAGAAAGCATGACCAGCATCCGCATGATCAAGGCGTTCGGCCTTGAAGACAGGCAGTCGGCGCTGTTTGCCGCGGAAGCCCAGGATGCCGGGGCGAAGAACATGCGCGTTGCGCGCATTGATGCCCGTTTCGATCCCACCATTTATGTGGCGATTGGGGCTGCAAACCTTTTAGCCATCGGCGGCGGAAGCTGGATGGTTATCGACGGCACGCTTACCCTGGGGCAGCTCACAAGCTTTGTGATGTATCTCGGCCTGATGATCTGGCCGATGCTGGCGCTGGCCTGGATGTTCAATATTGTCGAGCGTGGAAGTGCGGCCTATAGCCGTATCCGCGCGATGCTGGAAGAAGAGCCTGGCGTGGTTGACGGCGATAAAACGCTACCGGAAGGGCGGGCTGAACTGGTGGCTGCGATTCGCCAGTTCCACTACCCGCAGACAGCTCAGCCGACGCTGCAAAACGTCAACTTCACCCTTAAACCGGGTGAAATGCTTGGCCTGTGCGGGCCAACGGGGTCCGGTAAAAGCACGATTCTCGCGCTGATCCAGCGTCATTTCGACGTGGAAGAGGGCGATATTCGCTACCACGATATTCCGCTCACGGCGCTGAAAATTGACGGCTGGAGAAGTCGTCTGGCTATCGTGAACCAGACGCCATTCCTGTTCTCTGACACCGTGGACAGCAATATTGCGCTGGGTAAACCGGGTGCTACGCAGGAGGACATAGAGCGTGTCGCTCGTCTTGCCAGCGTTCATGAGGATATCCTGCGCTTGCCGCAAGGGTACGATACCGAAGTCGGTGAACGTGGGGTCATGCTTTCCGGCGGGCAAAAACAGCGTATTTCTATTGCCAGGGCGCTGCTGCTTGATGCCGAAATCCTGATTCTGGACGATGCGCTTTCCGCGGTGGATGGCCGCACCGAGCACCAAATTCTGCACAACCTGCGCGAGTGGGGCGAACACCGCACGGTTATTATCAGTGCGCACCGCCTGTCGGCATTAACGGAAGCCAGCGAGATCCTGGTGATGCAGCACGGGCATATCGCCCAGCGTGGCAATCATGACGCGCTGGCGTCTCAGCCGGGCTGGTATCGGGATATGTACCGTTACCAACAGCTGGAGGCCGCGCTGGACGAAGCGCCGGAGCAGGAAGAAGTCAGGGAGAACGCCAATGAGTCGTAAACAACAGTGGCCTACCATTAAGCGCCTGCTGGCTTACGGATCCCCGTGGCGCAAACCGCTGGGCGGGGCGATGCTGATGCTTTGGGTCGCGGCTGCCGCTGAGGTTTGTGGCCCGGTGCTGGTGAGCTATTTCATTGATAACCTGGTGGCGAAAAACCAGATGCCGCTTGGCCTCGCGGCCGGGCTGGGCGTTGCCTATATTCTGCTATCGATAAGCGCCGCGGGGCTGCACTATCTTCAGGCGCTGCTGTTTAACCGTGCGGCGGTGGGCGTGGTGCAAAAACTGCGTACCGATGTCATGGACGCTGCGCTGCGTCAGCCGCTGAGTGCGTTCGACACGCAGCCGGTAGGGCAACTGATCTCTCGCGTAACTAACGACACCGAAGTGATTCGTGACCTGTATGTCACCGTTGTAGCAACGGTGCTGCGCAGCGCGGCGCTGATTGGCGCTATGCTGGTGGCGATGTTCACGCTTGACTGGCGCATGGCGCTGGTGGCGATAACTATCTTCCCGGCGGTGATCGCCGTGATGTTTATCTACCAGCGCTACAGCACGCCGATTGTGCGCCGGGTCCGCGGCTATCTGGCGGACATTAACGACGGGTTTAACGAAGTTATCAACGGCATGAGCGTGATTCAGCAGTTCCGCCAGCAGGCCCGCTTCGGCGAACGCATGGGGCAGGCAAGCCGTTCTCACTACCTGGCGCGGATGCAAACCCTTCGGCTCGACGGCTGGCTTCTGCGGCCGCTGCTGAGCCTGTTTTCGGCGATGATTCTGTGCGGCCTGCTGATGCTGTTCGGCTTCACCTCGCGCGGCACCATCGAAGTTGGCGTACTGTATGCCTTTATTAACTACCTTGGCCGCCTGAACGAACCGTTGATCGAGCTGACTACCCAGCAGTCCATTCTGCAGCAGGCGGTGGTGGCCGGGGAGCGCGTGTTTGAGCTGATGGACGGCAAACGCCAGGATTACGGCAATGACAATCGGCCTCTCGCCAGCGGCGCTATCAGCGTCGACAACGTCTCATTTGCCTACCGGGGCGATCGCCTGGTGCTGCAGGACATTAATCTGGAGGTGCCTTCGCGCAGCTTTATTGCTCTGGTCGGGCACACCGGCAGCGGAAAAAGCACCCTGGCCAACCTGCTGATGGGCTATTACCCGTTAACGAAAGGCGAAATACGCCTCGATGGCCGGCCGCTGGACTCCCTCAGCCATGAAACGCTGCGCCGCGGCGTGGCGATGGTGCAGCAGGATCCGGTGGTGATGGCCGATTCGTTCTTTGCCAACGTAACCCTGGGGCGAGATATCAGCGAAGAGAGGGTCTGGCAGGCGCTGGAGACGGTTCAGCTTGCCGAACTGGCGCGTGCACTGCCGGAAGGCATTCATACCCGCCTGGGTGAGCAGGGGAACAATCTCTCCGTTGGCCAGAAGCAGCTGCTTGCTCTGGCGCGCGTGCTGGTTGAAGCGCCGCAGATCCTGATTCTTGATGAGGCTACGGCAAACATCGACTCCGGGACCGAGCAGGCGATCCAGCGGGCGCTGGCGGCGGTACGTCAGCACACAACCCTGGTGGTGATTGCCCATCGTTTGTCCACTATTACCGACGCCGACACGATTCTGGTGCTGCATCGCGGTCAGGCCGTGGAACGCGGTACGCACAGAGCACTGCTGGCGCAGCAGGGGCGCTACTGGCAGATGTATCAGCTTCAGTTAGCGGGCGAGGAACTAGCCGCCTCTGCACAGGAAGAATCACTCACAGCCTGATGCACCACAACCATGCAATGGGCCGCATAAAAACCTTCGCTTCTCCGCGTTGGTGCAAAACGAAAACGCATCCTGCACTGCAGTGGTGCGTTTTTTCTTTTCAGACTAATCCCGCCCGATCTCACTCCCTGACCCGGCTTTCCTGTAACCCGCCTGAAGCCTGAAAACGTGCTGAATCACCCTGATTTTCTATTCCTGGCATGGGCTTTGCTTTGCTCTCTACGTGCAGGTAACGACCTAATTCTGAGTGGAGAGAATTTATGAAGCTGGTAACCGTGGTAATCAAACCGTTCAAGCTTGAAGACGTGCGTGAAGCGCTCTCTTCAATCGGTATTCAGGGGCTTACCGTGACCGAAGTTAAAGGTTTCGGCCGCCAGAAAGGCCATGCGGAGCTTTACCGTGGTGCCGAGTACAGCGTCAACTTTCTGCCGAAAGTAAAAATCGATGTTGCTATTGCTGACGACCAGCTCGATGAAGTTATCGACGTGATCAGCAAAGCCGCCTACACCGGCAAAATCGGTGATGGGAAAATCTTCGTTGCAGAACTGCAACGCGTTATTCGTATTCGTACCGGCGAAGCCGACGAAGCCGCTCTGTAACTGCTGGCAAGCCTTGATTGGGATGGGAAAAATGAAAAAATTAGCTGCACTCCTTGGTTTAGGCGCCCTGGCTTTATTGCCGACGCTCGCCTTCGCTGCGGACGCGCCTGCGGTCGCGGACAAAGCCGACAACGCCTTTATGATGATATGCACCGCGCTGGTGCTGTTTATGACCATCCCAGGCCTTGCGCTTTTTTACGGCGGTCTGATTCGCTCTAAAAACGTGCTGTCGATGCTGACGCAAATCTCCGTCACCTTCGCCCTGGTTTGCGTGCTGTGGGTCGTGTACGGCTACAGCCTGGCGTTTGGTACCGGCAACAACTTCTTCGGCAGCTTTGACTGGGTGATGCTGAAAAACATCCAGCTGAAAGCGCTGATGGGCACTTTCTATCAGTACATTCATGTGGCGTTCCAGGGCTCCTTCGCCTGTATTACCGTTGGGCTGGTGGTAGGGTCGCTCTCCGAACGCGTGCGCTTCTCTGCGGTAGTGATTTTTGCTGCCGTCTGGCTGACGCTTTCTTATGTGCCAATTGCGCACATGGTCTGGGGCGGCGGTATTCTGGCTACGCACGGCGCGCTGGACTTCGCGGGCGGTACCGTGGTGCATATTAACGCCGCTGTTGCTGGCTTAGTAGGTGCTTACCTGGTGGGTAAACGCGTTGGCTTCGGCAAAGAAGCATTCAAGCCGCACAACCTGCCAATGGTGTTTATCGGCACTGCAATTCTGTACTTCGGCTGGTTTGGCTTTAACGCCGGTTCCGCAAGCGCGGCAAACGAAATTGCAGCTCTGGCGTTCGTGAATACCGTTGTTGCCACTGCTGCGGCGATTCTCTCCTGGGTCTTCGGCGAGTGGGCACTGCGCGGTAAACCTTCTCTGCTGGGCGCCTGTTCAGGTGCTATCGCAGGTCTGGTCGGTATTACCCCTGCGTGTGGCTATGTTGGCGTGGGCGGCGCGTTGCTGATTGGCCTGGTTGTTGGTCTGGCTGGCCTGTGGGGCGTGACGACGCTGAAAAAATGGCTGAACGTGGATGACCCATGTGATGTGTTCGGTGTGCACGGCGTCTGCGGCATCATCGGCTGCATCATGACCGGTATCTTCGCGGCAACTTCTCTGGGCGGTGTGGGTTATGCAGAAGGCGTGACTATGGGGCACCAGCTTCTGGTTCAGCTTGAAAGCGTGGCTATCACCATTGTCTGGTCTGGCGTGGTGGCGTTCATCGCGTTCAAGATTGCTGACCTGACCGTAGGTCTGCGCGTACCAGAAGAGCAAGAGCGCGAAGGCCTGGACGTGAACAGCCACGGCGAAAACGCGTACAACAACTGATTCGTTATCAAAACCTCGCCCGGTTGGGCGAGGTTTTACTTCTCTCTGAATGCCACCTGTTATGCAGGTGGTTTTTTTATTTCAGCGTTAGCTACCCGCGATGGCGCATGACGCCTTCCTGAACCGTCGATGCGACCAGCACGCCATCCTGCGTATAAAACTCCCCACGGACAAAGCCGCGTGCGCTTGAGGCTGAGGTGCTTTCCACGCTGTACAGCAGCCACTCGTTCATGTCGAACGGACGGTGGAACCACATGGAGTGATCGATAGTCGCGACCTGCATCCCCGGTTCCAGGAAACCAACGCCATGCGGCTGTAAGGCGACCGGCAGGAAGTTGAAGTCGGAGGCATAGCCGAGCAGATACTGATGCACACGCAGATCCTGCGGCATGCTGCCGTTCGCACGGATCCAAACCTGACGGGCGGGTTGATCGACGTGGCCTTTCAGCGGGTTATGGAATACGGCCGGGCGAATTTCCAGCGGTTTCTCGCTCAAAAACTTCTCTTTCGCATGCGGAGGGAGGAATTTTTCCAGCGAGCGGGCGATGTCCGTTTCGGACGGCAGGCCATCCGGTTTTGGCGCTGGCGGCATCTCTTTCTGGTGCTCATAGCCAGATTCCGGGGCCTGGAATGACGCGGTCATATAGAAAATGGGCTTGCCGTTTTGCACTGCGGCAACGCGGCGGGCGCTAAAACTGTTGCCGTCACGCAGGGTTTCTACGTCATAAACAATGGGTTTTTGGCTGTCGCCCGGACGTAAAAAATAGCTATGGAAAGAGTGAACAAGGCGGTCTTCAGGCACGGTTTCTTTTGCCGCGTAAAGCGCCTGGCCGACCACTTGCCCGCCAAACACCTGGCGCAGGCCTAAATCCTCGCTTTGGCCACGGAACAATCCCTCTTCAATTTTTTCCAGGTTAAGTAACGCCAATAAATTGCTGAGCGCCTGACTCATAAAATGTCCTCAATAAAAGGGAATGTGGCAAATTTCCTCGATTATAACATGCCCGTAAACGGCGTATTTGATGAGCTGATGCTGGGAACATTCCTGGTTTTCAGCAGAATTCAGTGATCTGTGCCACACTTAAGCCGTTAAGCGCGTTTTTCAGCGGGGTTCGTCCCCGGCGCTACATTGATAATAAGGAGAAAAAATCAATGAAACTTGTGCCTATGTTAAGTGCTTTGGCCATCGCGGTTGCTGTTGCAGGTTGTTCACATAAGAGTGCTGATGTGCCGACTCCTGCGCCGAGTGCCTCCGCCGGGGCCGCATCTGCCCAGCAATCTAACATCGCAATGCCTAACGTCTCCGGTACGGCATGGATCCGTCAGCGGGTTGCTCTGCCGCCAGATGCGGTGCTGACCGTTACCGTTTCCGACGCTTCACTGGCCGATGCCCCTTCTAAAGTCATTGCCCAGAAAGTCACGCGTACCGAAGGTAAACAGGCGCCTTTCAGCTTCGTGATCCCGTTCAATCCGGCTGACATTCAGCCGAACGCACGTATCCTGCTAAGTGCCGCCATCACCGTGGACGGTAAGCTGATGTTTATCACCGATACCTTCCAGCCGGTGATCAACCAGGGCGGGACGAAGGCCGACCTGACGCTGGTGCCGGTACAAAATACGGCGATTCCGCTTCAGCAAGGCGGCGGGGCGGCAACAACGGTGCCATCCACCTCGCCAACTCAGGTGACGCCATCTTCGGCGGTGCCTGCGCCAACAACGTACTAAAGCGAAACGCCCCCGAATGGGGGCGTTTTAATATTTCCAGCGGTAACGCAGCATATCGATATGCCCGTCGCCTGACACCATCACCCCTTCAGAAAGCAGCGCCTGGCGCTGACGCTGGAGATCGGGGCCCGTCAGTGAAATCACACCCTGCCGGTTCACCACCCGATGCCACGGTAAACGGCTGCCTTCGGGCAGTCGCTTGAGCACGCCACCCACCTGGCGGGCAGCCCGGGGCGACCCGGCCAGCGCGGCAATTTCGCCGTAGGTGGTAACGCAGCCTTCGGGAATGGCGGCAACAATTTGGTAAACTCGCTGAGGAAAGGAATCGTGCTTATCCATAGAGAACTCCTGGCAAAATCGCCCCTAAGGATAATCGGCGATGGAGAAAGCACCAAGTTAAACCGTTGATGCGCAATAAACCAACACCTGACCGCCGCTGGCTTGCAATTCGCGGGGGGGATGTGGATAATGCGCCAGCGCGTTGGATAACAACGCTCTCAATGGGGGCCCTGTTGGTTCTCCCGCAACACTAACTTGTGAACTCGGTCAGGTCCGGAAGGAAGCAGCCGCAGCAGGCGACGTGTGTGCCGGGATGTAGCTGGCAGGGCCCCCACCCATTTCTGGCTTACCCTTTTGCCAGCACCGTTTTAGCTCTACGCTTTTCTCCCCAGCCTAAATTGATCCCTACCGCAGCCAGCAAAATCATTACGCCGCCGATAAACTGAATCGGGCTCAGGCTGTGATGAAAGACAAAGCGATCCACGATTACGTTCGTGAATAGGCGGCGAACAACAGCAACCAGTTGATGACTAATGCCACGCCGCTCAGGGCGGCAATCAAAATCGCATGAAGCCTCTGCCGGGGATGCTGCAGAAAGTAGAGAAGATGATTCAGACCATTCCAGAATGCATCGAATACGACAACATTACCGGAGAAGACTGCTTTATTATTCGACTGGCGCTTGGTTCGGTGGGGCAACTGGATGATATTCTTAATGGACTGACTGAATTCGCCCAGTGCAATACGTCAATCGTCAAAAGCATGCCGGTGAAGCGAAGGTTACCGCCTTTGTAAAGAAATAAACCTGATATATTTTCCGGTTATTTGAATTATGACAGAAATATTAAATTTATCGCACTGGCTGGATCTTATTTATTCTCTATAGTATTAAACACAAACCTCTGTTTAAGCACTAAGGATTTGCAATGACGACGGCTACGTTGAACGTAAAAATAAGCATCGAGTTAAAAGAGAAGATTCGTCACTATGCGGAAGAGAATAGTGAAACCCTGGCAAGCGTAACGGAGCGACTTCTGTCCAAAGCCTTTGACGATCTCGACAGCGACGTGGGGGTCGATGAAGATGATGTGGACAGCCAGCATACTTCTGAAGCTCGCGTGATGCCACTAAACGATCGCGAGATCAAGGCATTGCGTAAACTGCTGAAGAAGAAAAAATGAACGCCGGTACGGACAGTACCGCCTACGACTATCAGCAAGCCTGTGAATTATTGCGTTCAGGCTACCTGAAAAAAGTGAAACTGGGCTGGAATATTGGCAGCGATGAGTTCTTCCGCATCGCTTCAGACTGGTGCGATACCGGGGCCAGTATTAAAAAAGAGGGTGAATATTTCACCATCACCCTAAAAGGGTTTGCCATTCCTCGAATTTCACAGCATTAATTATTAGCGCCGACTTATTGCTATCCTGACAGAATAATATTTCCCTCTTTTATTTTAGAGGGAAATATTTCGCTTCCTAAAATACCATTCCCCGCAGACTTTCATTTCTTGTTGCCGCCAGGTGCTGCCAGAGCGGCTGCAGCCGCTGCAGGGCAAGCTGCATTTCTGCGGGGTCAAGGCTGAAGGGGAGGCGTAAAAAACGCTCAAAAGCCCCTTCGACCCCAAACCGAGGCCCGGCCCCTATCCGAATTCCCTGACTCTCGGCGGCGGCGGCAAAAATCGTGGCCAGCGGCTTGGGTAACTCCACCCACCACGACAGCCCGCCTTCCGGGGGAGACGTTTGCCAGTCCGGGAACAGTGTTTGCATCGTGGCAAAGCTGGTTTCGCAGCGTTGACGAAGCATCTCTCTGCGCTGAGGCAAGAACTGCGCCGCGTCGTTAAACAATTGCGTGGCGGCCAGTTGCTCCAGCAAAGGTGTCCCTAAATCAAAGGTATTGCGGATTTGTATCAGCGAACTGATGGTTTTGCCTGAGGCCCTTATCCAGCCCAGCCGCAGCCCACCCCAGAAACTTTTCCCTGCGGAGCCGAGCGAGATGGTGTGTTCTTCCGGGCCAAAAGCGGCCAGGGGAGGCGGCGGCGGTGCGTCAAACCAGAGATCCGCCATCGTCTCATCCACAACCAGTGTGGTGTGGCTACGGGCGGCAATCTCGTTCACTCTTTGGCGCGTGGCGGCATCCATACAGCGGCCTGTGGGATTATGAAAGTCGGGAATTAAGTAGGCCAGGCGGGGAGATGTCTGGGCGATAGTCGCCGCTAAACCGTCAACATCCCAGCCGCTCTCGGGCAGACTGACCGGCACGGGGCGGCAGGAGGCTCCGCGAATAGCCGCCAACGCCATCGGGTAAGTAGGATGGTCAACGACCACGCGATCGCCCGGGCCGGTGAACAGTCTAAGTATCAGGCCCAGGCCGCTGACGGCACCGTTGACCACCATAATTTGGTCAGGCGTGGTGGGTAACCCTCGTGATGCATAATGCCGCGCAATCGCTTCTCTCAGCTCCGGCAAGCCCTGGCTGTCATAACCGGTTGAGGACAAATGCTCCGGCAGAAAAGTGAGCGCGGTGGAATAGGCCCGATGAATTTCCGGCCCGGCGCTGAGGGCGGCGGTAGAGAGATCCAACACCGGGGCATTGCCGGGTAACGGGGAGATGGCCGGGCTGCTCTCGGGCAGCATGGTGACAGAGCCTGAACCCTGCCTGCTCAGCAGATAGCCTTCTTCCCGGAGCTGCGTCAGCGCGGAGGCCACCGTGGTACGGCTCACGCACAGGGCACCAGAAAGCTCTCTTTCTCCCGGCAGCCTGCTGTCGAGCGGTAGGCGGCCATCAAGGATCAGCAGCCGAAGCCCGTCCGCCAGTTGACGATAGACCGGCGAACGGGATGACGCCTGATGCCAGTGGCCAAGCAGGCGGGTTAAAGATGAAATTCCAATTCTGCGCAGCGTCATAGCAGTCCACTTTCTGATAACTGGACCTTAATACTAAGTCCATTTTGCGAGAGGGTATAGCCATAAAAACACAATGAGGATCTTTGTCATGATGGCTCGTCGCCTGCTGCAGCTTTATACCGGCCTGGTCTTTTACGGCATTTCAACCGCCATGTTCGTTCGTGCCGATTTGGGCGCGGACCCGTGGAACGTTTTCCACCTCGGCGTGGCGAGGCTTTTCTCGCTCAACCTTGGGCTGGTGATGATTATTGTAGGGGCGCTGGTGTTGCTGTTGTGGATCCCGCTGCGCCAGCGGCCAGGGCTTGGCACCATCAGCAACGTGATTGTGTTAGGTCTGGCGGCGGATGCCACGCTGGCGCTAATGCCGCCGCTGGAATCGCTTCTTGCGCGTTCCGTTTTGCTGGTCGGCGCTTTGGTGGTTAACGCCCTGGCGACGGGGATGTATATCGGCGCAGGCTTTGGTGCCGGGCCTCGAGATGGCCTGATGACCGGGATCCATGCCAGAACAGGCTGGTCGGTGCGCAGCGTGCGTACCGCCATCGAAGTGACCGTACTGATCTCCGGCTGGTTGATGGGCGGCAGTTTTGGCGTGGGGACCGTGCTTTATGCGTTAGCTATCGGGCCTCTAATTCAGCTTTGCCTGCCATGGTTCCGCGTTAAGCCGTTGAATAACACAGCGACCGCTGCACCGGAAGCTACATCCTGACCCCGTAACTGTGCTAAACAGTCTCTTCCGGAGAATAATATTCGCTTAAAACGGGAGAGAGCATGCGGCACGAGATTGTGAGTAAACCAGCTCTAAACTGGAACAGCTTTCAGCTGGCAGAGATATTAACCCACTGTTTTGAACAGTACGTGGTGCCTTTTCGTCTGGAAGGCGAAACCTTCGGCTGGCGTTTTGTCTCTGAAGATTTTTTCCCAGGCGACAGCCCTATATGGCTTTACCGTGGGGAACCCAAAGCGATGGCGCTGATTACCCGACGCGGGCAAACCTGCCGCCTGGCCGCGTTTGCGATTCGCCCGGAACTGCGAGGGCAGGGATTAGGCAAGATCTTCATTCAGCAGCTCATTGATGCCGCGCGCGCACGTGGGGATAAGCAATTTTATCTGGAAGTGATTTTAGGCAACGAAGGCGGGCTGGCGCTCTATGAGCGAATGGGTTTTGTACCCAAGCAAACGCTGGTGGGCTTTCAGTCCTCCGGCGTGCCTGAAGGTGAAGTTGACGGCGAGCTGCTGGAAATCGATCCACTGCAAATGACCCGTAGAATGATAGCCGCTAACGATGGACCGCTGCCGTGGCTTTGCGCGGCTGAAACGCTGTATAAGCTGCCCGGTAAGGCTTTTGTACTGGATGAAGTGGCTTACGCGATGGTCGTTCCCGGTGAGATACCGAAGCTCAGAGGGCTGTTTGTTGAGCCGCATGCGCGACGTTCGGGGAAGGCGAAAAAACTGCTGACGTTGCTGCAGCATCGTTTCCCTGGGTTAGTGACTATTCCCAGCCTGCCCGAAACCGTTGCGCCGTTATTTTTAAGCAGCGGCTTTACCCTGGATAAGATCCGACAGTACGAGATGAAGCATACCTTGTAGACAGAGAAGGTGAGGGCGAATACCCTCACCCTGCAAGTTACAGCACGCCCTGAGCCAGCATCGCGTCCGCAACTTTTACAAACCCGGCGATGTTTGCGCCGCGAACGTACTGGGTTTGTTTTCCTTCACCGCCGTAATCCACACAGGCCTGGTGAATATCAAGCATGATGTGGTGCAGGCGAATATCCACTTTTTCGGCCTTCCAGCCCAGACGGGCCGCATTCTGCGCCATTTCCAGCCCGGATGTTGCCACGCCGCCTGCGTTTGCTGCTTTGCCTGGTGCAAACAGCACGCCAGCCTCCACAAACAGATCCGTCGCAGCAATTGTGGTTGGCATATTTGCCCCTTCGGCGACTGCCTTCACGCCGTTGTTAATAAGCGTTTGAGCAGCATCGATGTCCAGTTCGTTCTGTGTTGCACAAGGCAGAGCGATATCGACAGGTACGCTCCACGGCTGCTGGCCTTCCAGATAAGTCAGGCCAAATTCACGGGCATAATCGGCGACGCGGCCATCGCGGCTGGCTTTGATTTCGCACAGGCGGGCCAGTTTCTCTGCGTTAAAGCCTGCTTCATCTACCACTGTGCCGTTGGAGTCAGACGCCGTGACCACGCGAGCGCCGAGCGACATGGCTTTTTCAATCGCATACTGAGCGACGTTGCCGGAGCCGGAAACCGCCACGCGCATGCCTTCAAAGCCCAGTCCGTGGCGCTGCAGCATGGCATCGGTGAAGTAGATCAGGCCGTAGCCGGTCGCTTCCGGGCGGATCAGACTGCCGCCGAACGACAGCCCTTTGCCGGTAAACACGCAGGCAGTGTTGTTGGAGAGTTTTTTCATCATCCCCGCCATGTAGCCGACTTCGCGACCGCCAACACCGATATCACCCGCCGGGACGTCGGTGTCCGGGCCTAGATGGCGATAAAGCTCCAGCATCAGCGCCTGGCAAAAACGCATGATTTCGCCTTCGCTTTTGCCCTTTGGATTAAAGTCGCTGCCGCCTTTGCCGCCGCCCATTGGCAGCGTGGTGAGGGCGTTTTTAAAGGTCTGCTCAAAGCCGAGGAATTTGAGGATCGACAGATTAACGGAAGGGTGGAAGCGCATTCCACCTTTGAATGGGCCAATGGCTGAGTTGAACTGCACGCGCCAGGCCCGGTTCACCTGCACCTGATTGTTATCATCCACCCAAGCGACGCGGAACTGAATCACACGCTCCGGCTCGACCAGACGTTCGAGCAGCGCCTGCTGGCGGTATTGCGGATTGTTTTCCAGAAACGGCCACAGGGTGCTCATCACTTCGCGAACCGCCTGAGCGAATTCTACCTGGTGCGGATCTCGGGACTGTACTGAGGTTAAAAAGTCTTCGAGAGAGAATGTTTGAGCCATCAGAGGTAACTCCTTGTTGAAGATTGTGTTGTCGGTCTTTTTTTGGGTTATTTTTCGACTATAACATTTTCTTATGAACGGGCATCAAGCGATTTTTTCACCGGGAAGGCAATAAAGAAGAGAAGCGTTTAGTCGGGCTATTAACCCTAAAAAAATCTAAATTTCGGTCTAATAACAGACAATAAATTGTGTTCTCTGTTTTTCGGCGGTTGACGATCAATTTGGGAGGCTTATTAGCCTCCCAAACCGAGCTTAGAAGTGCGTGTTGACGCTCATATAGTACGTGCGGCCAGGCTCGTTGTAAGTCTCCGCGCCAGCGCCGTACATGTAGGACTTAGTGGTGTCATTCCCGGTGGTCTGGGCGTTACCCGCGCGCCAGTGGCGCTTATCCAGCAGGTTGTCGATCCCGGCGGTGAAGCTGACGTTTTTGGTCGCATCCCAGGTCGCGCTCATGCCAAGGATGCTATAAGGGCTGACCTCGTTGGTATCGCTGCCGGTGACAGGATCTCCCTTATAGTTGTACTTCTTCGGTGCCTGTTTGCCGTACCACGTCAGGGTGCTTTGCAGCGAAATGTCCGGGCGAACCTGCCAGCTCAGCGTGGAGTTAAGCGTGTATTCAGGGATGATCGACAGGCGATCGCCCGTTTCCTTGTTTTTGCTTTGCAACATGTAAGTCAGGTTGTTATTCCAGCTTACGGTCTCCGTCAGCGGCAGATTAATCGTGCCTTCAAGACCTTCCACCACCGCTTTAGGCACGTTGCCCCACTGGTAGATGTCGGTTTTCTTGCTGTTAGAGGCAATAGGCGAATAGCCGGATTCAATTTTGTTGCGATAGTCGTTCCGGAACCAGGTAATCCCGGCCTGATAGCCGTCGCGCTTGAACTCCAGGCCAATTTCTTTGTTGACGCTGGTTTCGGCTTTTAGATCCTCATTCCCCATCAGGTAACACGCCCCGGCGCTGGCCGCACAGCCCTGACCGCGGCTGTAAAGAATGTAGTTCGGGTTGGTCTGATACAGACTTGGCGCTTTATAAGCCCGGGCAATACCGAGTTTCAGCGTCAAGTCTTCCACCAACTCCTGGCTCAGATTCAGCGACGGGCTCCAGTTATCCCCCACGATGGAGTGATGATCGAAGCGCAGCCCCGGCGTCAGCATGGTGCTGCTGGTTAGCTCCATATTGTTTTCGGCAAACAGAGAGAAGATCTCCGCTTTGGAATAAGGGCTTCGGCTGGTGGATGAGAGCCCCGGAATCGGCCCGCCTTCACTTAACGACTGGGTGTTGGACGTACCGTCTTTCATGCGCTGCTGATTCCATTCGCTACCGACTGTGAGGTTTTGATTCACCAACAGGGTAAACGGAATGCTTGCTTCGCTGTGCAGCATGACATCGCTGAGATCGATATCTGAGAACTGGTTGTTGGAGAAAATCCCCTCCGTGCCGCCAGCCAGGCCTTCATTTATGCGCGAGTTACGGGTGTGTTCGTATTGTGCATAGGTGTTGGTGGTGACGCCGTTGTCCCAGCCGCCGGTCCAGGTGACGGCATAGGTCTGGCGGTAGAGGCGGTTGGTCTCTTTGCCGTAGTTATCCTTCACCAGCTGGCTGGTATTTGTATTTTGTGTATCACCTGAGTAAAGGTTGCCCTGGCGGCTGTAGCCGGTTTCAAACTCCAGGGCTTGCATCGGGGCGAATTCCCAGCGAATCATCCCGTTCAGGTCTTTATGGATAACGCCTTCGCGGCCCGCAGGCAGCGTGTTAGCGTAAGAGCCGGTGCGCAGCGACTGGTGCCCCTGGTTGATGTCCCAGGCGTCCGCCTGCGTTTTATCCAGGTTGCCGTAGAGGCGGAAACTCACGTCGTCACCGAGCGGTCCGGTCAGGCTGAAGTTGGTGCGCTTCGTTGCGCCTTCATCTTTATGCTCCGGGGCATTGAAATAGGTATTCCAGCTGCCGTGGAACTCGTTGCTGCTGCGTTTGGTGATGATATTCACCACGCCGCCTGCAGCCCCGTTGCCGTAGCGGGCCGCTGCCGGGCCACGCAGGACCTCAATGCGTTCGATCATTTCCGGTGGAACCCAGGAGGCATCGCCGCGGGTATCACGCTCGCCGCGCCAGCCCAGTCGCACTGAATTACGGCTGGTAACCGGTTTCCCATCAACCAGAATCAGCGTGTTTTCTGGCCCCATGCCGCGAATGTCGATCTGGCGACCGTTGCCGCGCTGCCCGCTGGTGGAGTTGCCGGTCAGGTTAACCCCCGGCATGGTGCGAATGATCTCTGAGACATCTCGCGCGACCGGGTGCTTCTTTAGTTCGTCGGAAGTAATCACCGACACGCCGGGCGCCTGCAGCGTTTGCTGGGCTGCGGTGACGACTAGCGTATCTTCGTTTTCAGCGGGGGTTGCCTCTGCTGCTGCCGCTGAAAAAGCGGTGCCGTAGAGGCCCAGACTCACCAGTGTGGCGAGGGAGTACGATAATGTATTATTCATTATTTATCCTGAGTGTCACCGCCTGCGTCCCTGAAGCTCCTTTCCCAAACGAGGAAGGACGCGGCAAAAGTGCCTGGAGTTGAAAGTGCGGAAACACGCTATTGCAAATGAAAACAATTATCAATATCTTTCTCGATTGACATTTAAAACCAATTAATTCCGCTAATTAATCATCCATCGTTATCAATCTCCGAGTTAACCATTCACCAACCTGATACTCCACAATTGACCTGCCGACTTTACGGTTGCGAAACATATTTAGGTGATCTCATTAACAAACTGAGGTAAATGCCCCGCGTTTTGCCCCCTTCCGATTGTGAGAACCGCTATTCCAGGCTAGATACAAAATGTAACAACTCTCGGTATCCACTTAGAAAACGGACAAAATTGATGGATAGATTTGGGAAACACCTCGTCTGGGTCGTGCTTGCTTTGATAGGCGCATTCGCCCTCGGCTATATCGCACTGAATCGCGGTGAACAGATAAATGCGCTGTGGATTGTTATTGCCTCAGTTTGTATCTACCTGATTGCCTATCGTTACTACGGTTTGTTTATCGCTAAACGCGTGCTGACGGTGGATGCCACGCGCATGACGCCGGCCGTGCGAAACAATGACGGTCTTGACTACGTCCCAACGGATAAAAAAGTGCTGTTCGGCCACCATTTTGCCGCTATAGCCGGGGCTGGCCCGCTGGTGGGGCCGGTGCTTGCCGCACAAATGGGTTACCTGCCGGGGATGATTTGGTTGCTGGCTGGCGTGGTGCTGGCGGGTGCCGTGCAGGACTTTATGGTGTTGTTTGTCTCCACGCGTCGCAACGGGCGTTCGCTGGGGGAGTTAGTTAAAGAAGAAATGGGCAATACAGCGGGAGTTATCGCGCTGGTCGCTTGTTTTATGATTATGGTGATTATCCTCGCCGTGCTGGCAATGATCGTGGTGAAGGCGCTAACCCACAGCCCGTGGGGGACTTACACCGTGGCCTTTACCATCCCGCTGGCGCTGTTTATGGGCGTTTATATTCGCTATTTGCGCCCGGGGCGTATCGGTGAAGTGTCGGTGATTGGCCTGGTGATGCTGGTGTTTGCTATTATTTCCGGCGGTTGGGTGGCGGAGAGCCCAACCTGGGCGCCGTACTTTGACTTTACGGGCGTGCAGCTCACCTGGATGCTGGTAGGGTACGGTTTTGTGGCCTCGGTGCTGCCGGTCTGGCTGCTGCTGGCCCCGCGTGATTATCTCTCCACATTCCTGAAAATCGGTACCATCATCGGGCTGGCGATCGGCATTTTGATCATGCGCCCGACGCTGCAAATGCCATCATTAACAAAATTCATCGATGGTACCGGCCCGGTCTGGAGCGGCGATCTGTTCCCGTTCCTGTTTATTACCATCGCCTGCGGGGCCGTTTCCGGCTTCCACGCGCTGATTGCTTCCGGCACCACGCCGAAAATGCTGGCGAACGAAAATCAGGCCTGTTTCATTGGCTATGGCGGCATGTTGATGGAGTCCTTCGTGGCGATCATGGCGCTGGTGGCGGCCTGCGTTATCGACCCAGGCGTCTACTTTGCGATGAACAGCCCAATGGCGGTATTGGCGCCTGCTGGTACGGCGGATGTTGTGGCTTCTGCCGCGCAAGTGGTGAGCGGCTGGGGCTTCCATATCACCCCGGAAACGCTGACCAACATCGCCAACGAAGTGGGCGAACAGAGCATCATCTCCCGCGCCGGTGGGGCACCAACGCTGGCCGTTGGCATGGCGTATATTCTGCATGGCGCGCTCGGCGGGTTGATGGACGTCTCGTTCTGGTACCACTTTGCCATCCTGTTTGAAGCGCTGTTTATTCTGACGGCGGTGGATGCCGGGACTCGTGCGGCGCGCTTTATGCTGCAGGACCTGCTGGGCGTGATCTCTCCGGGGCTGAAACGGACGGACTCACTGCCGGCCAACCTGCTTGCCACCGGGCTTTGTGTACTCGCCTGGGGTTACTTCCTGCACCAGGGCGTGGTCGATCCGCTCGGCGGCATTAACACGCTGTGGCCGCTGTTCGGTATCGCCAACCAGATGCTGGCGGGTATGGCGCTGATGCTGTGTGCCGTGGTGTTGTTCAAAATGAAGAAGCAGCGCTATGCCTGGGTGGCGCTGATGCCGACCGCCTGGCTGCTGGTGTGTACCTTAACCGCTGGCTGGCAGAAAGCGTTCAGCTCGGATGCAAAAGTGGGCTTCCTCGCCATTGCCAATAAGTTCCAGGCGATGATCGACA
Source organism: Cedecea sp. NFIX57 (assembly GCF_900177785.1). Taxonomy (NCBI): domain Bacteria; kingdom Pseudomonadati; phylum Pseudomonadota; class Gammaproteobacteria; order Enterobacterales; family Enterobacteriaceae; genus Cedecea; species Cedecea sp. NFIX57. Next base: position 208,520 of record NZ_FXAS01000004.1, read on the forward strand.
GCGGTAATATTCCGGCGCAGTACACGCAGTCGCAGCTCAGTCAGCTGGTGTTTAACAACCGCCTGGATGCGGGGCTGACGATCTTCTTTATGGTGGTAGTTGTGGTGCTTGGCTGGTTCTCGCTGAAAACTGCGCTTAAGGCGCTGAAGTCTGAGCACCCGACGTCGAGCGAAACGCCGTATGAGCCGATGCCTGAGAATTATCAGGCGATTGTGGCGCAGGCGAAGAGCGTGCACTGATTTTTATCCTCACCGTGGCCCTCTCCCTGGAATGGAAAGGGGATAAGTCGAGCTTTTTTATTTCCCCCCTCTCCCCTTTGGGGAGAGGGCCGGGGTGAGGGGCAACCCACTGGAGGCACCATGTTCGACACTCTGTCGAAAGCCGGAAAATACCTTGGCCAGGCCGCGAAGCTGATGATTGGCGTACCGGATTACGACAATTACGTACAGCACATGCGCCAGACGCATCCTGAGCAGACGCCAATGACCTATGAAGAATTTTTCCGCGAGCGGCAGGATGCACGCTACAGCGGTAAAGGCGGCGGACGCTGCTGCTAAAACTTTGCATTTAACAAAAATGTGACATTTAGCTCGTTTTTTAGCGGACAGAAAAAATCCTGTTGTGCGAAACCGGCGAGTATGATTTTATCAATATCGACTTTTAACCTTGATTCAGGAAACCCATGACTCATTCCCTGCAGACTTCGACCCTACTAGTTACCGCGCTACCAGCCGCGGTGGTCGTCGTGCGTGTGGTGGTGGTCGTCGGCAATGCGCCGTAGGGACTGAATCAACGCATCGATTCCAAACCCCGCCGGCGCAAACCGGGCGGGGTTTCTTGTTTTAAGTGCCTGCCCAGAAGCGAACCGGCTAATTAGAAGGACTGGAGCATGGCAATTTCGGACACACCCTCACAACGCATCACAGGCGCCCAGCTGATTGTAAAAATGCTGGAACATCATGGGATTACAACGGTTAGTGGCATTCCCGGTGGCACCGTTCTGCCGCTCTATAATGCCTTGAGCCAAAGCCCCCGCATTCGCCACGTACTGGCTCGCCACGAGCAGGGCGCGGGATTTATGGCGCAGGGCATGGCGCGTACTAGCGGCAAACCAGCAGTCTGCATCGCCTGCAGCGGGCCGGGTGCCACAAACCTTGTTACTGCTATTGCCGACGCGCGGCTCGATTCCATTCCCCTGGTTTGTATTACCGGCCAGGTACCGACTTCAATGATTGGCGCCGATGCTTTCCAGGAAGTGGACACCTACGGTATTTCGATTCCTATCACCAAACATAACTACCTGGTGCGCAGTATTGACGAGCTGCCACGGGTGATTACTGACGCGTTCCGTATCGCGCAGTCCGGCCGCCCTGGACCGGTTTGGATCGATATTCCTAAAGATATTCAGACCGCTGAAATCGACATCGCCGAACTGCCGGAGGTAGCTGCGCCTTCCGCTGCCCCTGCTTTTGACCACCAGGACATCGCCCGTGCGGCGGCGATGATCAACGAAGCCAAACGCCCGGTGCTTTATCTGGGCGGCGGCATTATCAGCGCTGGAGCAGCGGAACAGGCGCGCGAACTGGCGGAACGTGCCGGGCTGCCGACAACCATGACGCTGATGGCGCTGGGGACGATCCCCGCCCGGCACCCACTTTCTTTGGGAATGCTGGGAATGCACGGCGCGCGGAGCACCAACTTTATCCTGCATGAAGCAGATCTTCTGATCGTGCTTGGCGCTCGCTTTGACGATCGCGCCATTGGTAAAACGGAAGAGTTTTGCCCGAATGCCAAAATTATCCACGTTGATATCGATCGCGCCGAGCTGGGCAAAATTAAGCAGGCGAATGTGGCGATTCGCGGTGACGTGCGTGAAGTGCTGAGCCAGCTTATTCCGCAAACCAAAAATGCCCAACGCAGCGAGTGGCTGCAAACGGTAGGCGAGTTGCAGCGCGAGTTCCCGTTTGCCACGCCGGGGGCGGATAACCCGCTGATGCCTTACGGGCTAATCAAAGCCGCTGCGGCCTGCGTAGACGATGAGGCTATTGTTACCACCGACGTAGGCCAGCACCAGATGTGGGTGGCTCAGGCTTATCCGCTCAACCGTCCGCGCCAGTGGCTGACGTCCGGCGGCCTGGGCACCATGGGCTTTGGCTTACCGGCAGCGGTTGGTGCGGCGCTGGCCGAACCAGGCCGTAAAGTCCTGTGCTTCTCCGGCGACGGCAGCCTGATGATGAATATCCAGGAGATGGCGACGGCAGCGGAAAACAATCTGGATGTAAAAATCATCCTGATGAACAACCAGGCGCTGGGGCTGGTACATCAGCAGCAAACGCTGTTCTACCAGCAGAATATTTTCGCCGCGACTTACCCTGGCATGACAGATTTCCTGACTATCGCCCGCGGCTTTGGCCTGGCAACCTGCGACCTGAACCAGGCGGAAGATCCGCAGGCCGCGCTGCAGGAAGCGATTTCTCGCCCAGGGCCTTGCCTGATTCACGTTCGTATCGACGCAGATGAAAAAGTCTATCCAATGGTACCGCCGGGTGCCGCCAATACTCAGATGATTGGAGAGTAAGTTATGCAGCAATCTATCACTAAACAATCAACCGTCATTCTGGAACTCACGGTGCGCAACCACCCGGGCGTGATGTCACATATCTGCGGCTTGTTTGCCCGCCGTGCATTTAACGTGGAAGGTATCCTTTGTTTACCTTTGCCTGAAGGCGATCAGAGCCGCATCTGGCTGCAGGTAGCGGACGATCAGCGGCTGGAGCAGATGGTCAGCCAGGTCGATAAGCTGGAGGATGTGGTGCAGATCATTCGCCACGCCGATGACCCAGGCATCTTTAACCGCCTGACCGCATTTGTGCAGTAAATAAACCAGGGGCTTTCAGGCATTTTTTTGAAAGCCCCGCATTCGAATGCATAACTCCCCGGAAGCCGTGTCGTAAACCCCGCATATCAAAGAACGATTTCAACCAACCTCAAGTAAGAATCCGTTAGCCTGCCCTGAGAAAAATAAGCGCGATTAAATTTTGTTCGTGCTTGTCTGTTGCTTTAAAGCTACAATCAGGGAGTCAAGGATGAACATGATTACGTTCTTCAAAACGAAAGAAGGAAAAACGCCGTTCAAAGCCTGGCTAAAGGCGTTAAAAGATGCGAGAGCAAAAACCAAAATAGTCATGAGGATTGACCGACTTTCCTTTGGTAACCCTGGCGATCATAAACCCTGTGGACAGGGCGTATGGGAAATGCGTATCGATGAAGGGCCAGGCTATAGGGTGTACTACGCCCAGGACGGCAAAGCAGTCTGGCTGCTGCTGCTGCTGCTGCTGCTGCTGCTGCTGCTGCTGCTGGCGGGGGGAGATAAACGCAACCAACAGGCGGATATCGAACGTGCAAAAGAATGGTGGTTTGAACATCAAGGGAGAAAAAATGAAATTTAGCGAATTTGATCAAACGGTTATTGATATGCTCCGCGACGATCGTGCCTTCGCCGTGGAGTACCTGAAAGAAGCTTTTATTGGGCTGGACAGTGACGACGGCGAGGCGGTGTTTCTTATTGCCATGCGCCGGCTGGTGGAAGCCAGAGGGGGTTTTGCGGAGATTGCCAGAGCGGCAAACCTAAACCGAGAAACGCTGTACCGCACGCTGTCCGAGCGTGGAAACCCCACCATCAAAACCACCAAAAAGGTTCTGCACGCGGTGGGGATTCATTTTTCAGAGATTGCGGGCTAACCGCACGTTATAAACCCTGGCGAACCAGCAGCTCAGGTGTGATTTCGGCAATCGATTTTGCGCCGGTGAGCGTCATCGCCACGCGCATCTCTTTCTCCATTAAATTCAGCAGATTGCTGACGCCAGCTTCGCCGTGAGTGGCGAGCGCATAAAGGAAAGCACGCCCCAGCAACACCGTGTCCGCGCCAAGTGCAATCATACGCACCACGTCCAGGCCGTTACGGATGCCGCTGTCCGCCAGAATGGTAATATCGCCTTTTACCGCATCGGCAATGGCGGGCAGGGCGCGGGCGGAAGAGAGCACGCCGTCCAGCTGGCGGCCGCCGTGGTTAGACACTACGATCCCGTCGGCGCCAAAGCGCACCGCATCACGCGCATCTTCCGGGTCGAGGATACCTTTAATCACCATCGGGCCATCCCAGAATTCTCGGATCCACTCCAGGTCTTTCCAGGAAATGGACGGGTCGAAGTTATTGGCCAGCCAGCCAATATAATCCTCCAGCCCGGTTGGTTTTCCGAGATAGGTGGAGATATTGCCCAAATCGTGAGGGCGGCCGTTTAAGCCAACATCCCATGCCCACTGCGGGTGCGTCACCGCCTGGAGATAACGTCGCATCGCGGCATTAGGGCCGCTCATACCTGAATGTGCATCCCGATAGCGCGCGCCGGGCGTCGGCATATCGACGGTAAATACCAGCGTGGAGCATCCGGCGGCTTTGGCTCGCTCCAGCGCGTTGCGCATAAAGCCGCGATCCTTCAGCACATAAAGCTGGAACCACATCGGGCGGTTAATCGCTGGCGCGACTTCCTCAATCGGGCAAACGGACACCGTAGAGAGGGTGAATGGAATGCCTTTTGCTGCGGCCGCTTTTGCGGCCTGAACTTCCCCCCGGCGGGCGTACATCCCACAAAGCCCCACGGGGCCAAGGGCTACGGGCATGGAGAGCGTTTCATTGAATAGCTGGGTTTCCAGACTCAGCGCCGACATGTTTTTCAGGACGCGCTGCTTGAGCGCCACCTGGGCCAGATCTTCCACGTTGCGCTTCAGCGTATGTTCGGCATAGGCTCCGCCGTCAATGTAGTGGAATAAAAAGGGCGGCAGAATGCGCTCGGCGGCGGCACGGTAGTCGGTTGCTGCGGAAATAATCATCGTTTCTTTTCCCTTATTTCATCACTTGCTTCGTCCGGGAGGCGGGTAATACGTGCCTGACGGGCTTCGTCTTCCTGCAGAGTTTTGATGGTGGCGTGGACGTAGCCGAGATGCGACTGGGCGGCTCGCCTTGCGCGCTCGGCGTCTCCGGCCAGAATCGCCTGCAATAATTCGTCGTGCTGCTCGGTCAGCCCGGCAAAAATGGCCGGGACGGTGTACATGCGTTGGCGGCTATGCAGCACCGAAGATTGCAGCAGGTCGAAGAACCCGCGCATGGTCTGCAGCAGCACGATATTGTGGGAGGCTTCGGCAATCGCCAGGTGAAACCTGACGTCGGCCTGGGCGGCTAAATCAGGATCATCGCTCTCTTTAAATTTGAGCGTGGCATCGAAGCAGGTAATCAGCTTTTCTTTGTCGGCCTGAGTTGCCCGCATGGCGGCATACCAGGCCGTGCTGCCTTCAATGGAGTGTCTCGCTTCGAGGATATCCAACTGATAATTAGGGTCGCCCTCGACCAGCGTTTTCAGCGGCTGCACGATGCGCTGTTCCGACCATTGTTCGGTCTGGTAGCGCAGATAGGTGCCGCCGCCGCGTCTGCTGGCCAGCACGCCTTCGCCAATCAGCTTTTGAATCGCCTCGCGTAAAATCGAGCGTGAACAGCCCAGTTCGGCGGCCAGCTGGCGTTCGGCAGGCAACCGCATGCCCGCCTCCAGGTTACGTTCTTCAATCAGCGCCTTAACACGCTCAACCATCTGGTCGGCAAGGCGCGGCACAGCTTGGGTCATGGGATCATCCAGGTTAAAACATAGGCCTGCAGCGTGGTAATTACCCCCACCATGCAGGTGAAAATCAGGCTGTGCTTCACGGTGAAGCGGAACAGGTCTGACTCTTTTCCGACCAGTCCCACCGCCGCACAGGCAATGGCTATCGACTGCGGCGAAATCATCTTCCCGGTTACGCCGCCGGTGGTATTGGCCGCCACTAACAGCAGGTCCGACACGCCAATCTGCTGCGCGGTCGTGGCCTGCAGCGCGGCAAACAGCGCGTTAGACGAGGTGTCCGATCCGGTGAGAAACACGCCCAGCCAACCAAGGAACGGCGAAAAGAAAGTAAAGGCGTGGCCGGTATGCGCCAGCGCCAGGGCTAGAGTCGCCGACAGCCCGGAATAGTTGGAGATGAAAGCAAACGCCAGCACCATACCAATGGAGTAAATCGGTAGCGCCAGCTCCTTGAGCGTTTCCCCAAAGGTCGCCAGCGCCGCTTTCGGCTTCATGCGCAGGTAAACAATGGAGATCAGCGCCGCGACAAGAATTGCCGTACCAGTGGCTGACAGCCAGTCGAACTTAAACACTGCGGCGTAAGGCACACTGGCGGCAACGACCGGCGGCATTTTGGCGACCAGGTTATCCAGGAACGGCACCGGGAAATTATAGACCCAGTCCGCCATCGCGCCGCCTTTGGCGAACAGCGCTTTAAACGGCGGAATGCTCCACAGCGTAACCGTGGCCGTTAAAAACAGGAACGGCATCCAGGCTTTGACAATCTGCCCGGTCGTGTATTTCTGCGAAGACTGCTCCTGTACGGTTGCAGCCGCGTCCTCGCTATCAAAGCGGAAAATGCGCACCGGCTTCCAGACCCGCAGGAAAGCCGTCAGGCACACCAGCGACACCAGCGAAGAGATGATGTCCGGCAGCTCGGGGCCGATAAAGTTAGAGCTGAGATACTGGGCGATAGCAAACGAGCCGCCAGCCACGATCACCGCAGGCCAGGTCTCTTTGATTCCGCGCCAGCCGTCCATAATCGCCATGATCCAGAACAGCACAATGATCGTCAGGAACGGCAGCTGACGGCCTACCATCTGGCCGATTTCGAAGCTGTCTAGGCCGGTAACCTGCCCGGCAACAATAATTGGGATCCCCATCGCGCCGAAGGCCACCGGCGCGGTGTTGACGATCAGACACAAACCCGCAGCGTACAGCGGCTTAAACCCGAGGCCGACCAGCAGGGCTGCGGTAATGGCAACCGGCGCACCAAACCCGGCCGCCCCTTCCAGAAACGCGCCAAACGAGAAACCGACGATCAGCATTTGCAGGCGCTGGTCCGGGGTAATCGACAGAATGGAAGAGCGAATAATGTCGAACTGCCCGGTTTTGACCGAAATTTTGTAGACAAACACCGCAGCAACAATAATCCAGGCGATGGGCCACAGGCCGTAGAAGAACCCGTACACCACCGAGGCAATCGCGCGATCCACCGGCATGCGGTATAAAAACAGGGCAACCAGCAGGGCGATAAATACTGTGAGCGTTGCCGCTTTGTAGCCCTTCATCCGTAGCTTAATCAGCGCGAAGAAGAAAAACAGAATTGGGAGCGCGGCAATCAGGCTCGACAGCCAGATATTCCCGAGCGGGTCGTAGAGTTGGGGCCAGACTTGCATGCAGGTGTTCTCCAGGGTGAGGCGTTTATCGTTTTTTATTAGATTGGTAGGACCAATTTTGCTTTGTAGAGCAAATGATGGCTAATGGTTAATCTTGTGTTAACGGATGGCAACGGCCTGGTGAGTGTTTATCGGCGTTTTGTAGAAAAGGGCACGTTTTTAGTTAGATTGGTAGGACCAAAAACCTCTCCTCCGGGCGGAAGAGAGGCTGAAATGTTAAAGCTCCTGGCGGGTAGGGCGGAACAGAATTTCGTTGATATCGACATCCTCAGGTTGGCTGATGGCGAAGGCGACCACGCTCGCAAACGATTCGGCTGAGATCGCGACCTCGTCATAGAATTGTTGAATATTTGCCGCCACGTCCGCTTCGGTAATGCTGGCGACCAACTCACTTTCAACCGCCCCAGGCGAGATGATTGTCGTGCGGATGTTGTAAGGTTTTACCTCCTGACGCAGCCCTTCAGATATCACCCGAACCGCCGTTTTGGTGGCCGCGTAAACTGCGCTGCCCGGGCGAACCTTATGGCCCGCGACGGAAGAGGTATTGATTATGTGGCCGCTTTTTTGCTGCTGCATATAAGGCAGAGCGGCGGCAATGCCGTACAACACGCCCTTAAGGTTGACGTCGATCATCGCGTTCCAGTCATCAAACTTTTTGCGTTCCAGCAGTGAATGCGGCATCAGGCCCGCATTGTTGACCATCACATCGATCCGTCCATACAGCGCCACGGCTTTATCGACCAGCGCCTGCACCTGCTCAGGCTGAGTCACATCGGTCTGCACTGCGGCCTCAGGGGGCAGGTTAAGATCCTGCGCCAGCTTTTTTAACCGCTCCAGACGACGAGCGCCCAGCACCAGCTTAGCCCCGTCTTTTACCAGACGACGCACCAGAGCTTCACCCAGCCCGCTGCTGGCACCGGTGATAATAACCACTTTGTTTTCAATGCCCTGAGCCATGTTTCCTCCGTCGCTATTTTCTGTACTGTTCATCGCTGACTTTTTCCAGCCACTCCACGGGGCTGCCGTTTAAGGACTCGGCAATGGCAATATGCGTCATCGCAGTGTCGGGTGACGCGCCGTGCCAGTGTTTGACCCCTTCGGGGATCCAGGCGATATCGCCCTGATTCAGTTCCTGAATTTCCTGGCCCCATTCCTGTAGCCGCCCACGCCCCTGCGTCACGATCAACGTTTGGCCAAGCGGATGCGTATGCCAGGCCGTCCGTGCGGCAGGCTCAAAGGTGACAATGGCCCCGCCAACGCGGGCGTTTTCTGTACCGCTGAAAGGCGAATCAATGCGTACTGTGCCGGTGAAATAACTTTCCGGGCCCTGCTGTGAAGGTTGTGAACCGCTGCGGATAATTTTCATTAAATGCTCCAGTCGATAAGGTCATCGCTCGTTGTCATAAGGTAGGCCCGAACGCTGTAGAGGACTAGCCGGGGAAAAGTACAAGAGCTTATGAATCCAGTTCATGAATCTCGCTATACTGGGGATATTCCGTTCCTTAGTGAGGCTTGTTTCGGCCATGCTGAAAGAAAATTTCAACGATCTAATGTCATTTATTGAAGTGGCTCGTGAGCGCAGTTTTACCCGAGCAGCGGCAAAACTGGGTGTGTCCCAGTCTGCGCTTAGCCACGCGATCCGTGGCCTTGAGGAGCGTCTTCAGCTGCGTTTACTTACACGCACCACGCGCAGCGTCGCGCCAACTGAAGCGGGTGAAAAGCTGCTTGCCAGCTTGTCGCCTCGATTTGCAGATCTTGAGAACGAGCTGGTTGCGTTGAGCGAAATGCGCGAGCGGCCGGCCGGGAATATTCGGCTGAACGCGGCGGAACACAGCATGCAGTCGGTTTTATGGCCGGTGTTGAAAACTTTCGTGGTCGACTACCCGGATATCAACGTGGAAATCAGCGTGGATAACGCCCTGACCGATATTGTTAGCGGGCAGTTCGATGCCGGGATTCGTCTCGGTGAGCAGGTGGCAAAGGATATGGTTGCCGTGCGCGTTGGCCCGGAACTCACTATGTCGGTCATTGGTTCCCCGGCCTATTTTGCGAAGCATGGCTACCCGGCAACGCCGCAGGATCTCCAGCAACATAATTGCATCAATATGCGGCTGCCGACACGGGGGGGACTGTATGCGTGGGAATTCGAAAAAGACGGGCGTGAGCTAAAAATTCGCGTGGACGGGCAGTTAACGTTCAACAGCCTGCGTCAGCGCATTGATGCTGCCCTGCAAGGCCTCGGCCTGGCATTTGTGCCGAGCGACACGGTTTGCGATGAACTTGCCGAAGCGCGGCTGATCCGGGTTCTGGAGGCCTGGTGCAAACCTTTCCCCGGTTATTACCTTTACTACCCCAGCCGCAAGCAGCACACAACCGCCTTCTCCCTGCTGGTGGATGCGTTGAGATACTCTTCCTGAGCAGTTGGTGATAAGCGGATTTTATTCTGGTTCAGCGATACCAAAGCCTGAAAATGCGCAGCCACTTTTTTTAGCCATCTTCGTAACTTATTGATTTATCAATTCATCGGCGTCATGCCCAAAAAAAGGGTATCAAGGGTAAAAGAGACAGCTTTATCTGTTGCAGCAAAGCGTTAGCTGTGAAAAGCTCTTGTTCACTGCCGTACAGGCAGCCTTATGCCGCGGAAATCGCCCCTACGCAGAACATTTCTCAAGCGTAAACTGGATAAAACGATCCAGTTTCGGCACAACGTTTTTCTTCATTGGGTAGAGTAAATGTACGGGGCGCGGTGAGGGAAGGTAGTCCTCCAGCAGTGCAACCAGCCTGCCTGCTTTAATATCTGCCTCAATTAAAAATCGTGGCTGCATCAGAACGCCGTTATTTTTTAGCGCCGCCTCCCGCAAGGCATAGCCATCGTTGCTGCGCATGACCCAGCTATCAGGCCACGGAATTTCCTGGCCATCATGTCGCAAGCGCCAGGTGAAATTATTGTTCCACGTCGAGTGTGAAAGCAGGCGGTGGTGGTGCAAATCATCAGGTGTCTGCGGCACGCCATACTCTTCCAGATACGCAGGCGTGGCACAAATCGACATAGAATAATTAAGCAGTGATTTAGCAACCAGGGCGTAATCGCGTAAATAGCCAATACGAAATGCGCAGTCGTACCCCTCAGAAATCAGGTCGACAGGGTGGTTATTCAGGATCAGCTCAACCTGAATCTTCGGATACAGGCTCATAAATTCAGCCACAATCGGGGCGACTATCTCTTTCCCCAGCGTCATCGGGGCGCTGACGCGAAGCAGCCCCTGAGGCTCGGCCTGCAAACCTTCTATTACCTCGTAGCTTTCATTCACTTTGGCGATGATGGACAAGGCATATTCATAGAATATTTGGCCGGGGTGCGTCACCGTCATGGTGCGGGTTGTGCGCTGTAATAGTTCAGTTTTTAGTTCTTTTTCAAGCGCATGAATATATTTCGTTACCATGACAACCGAAATTTCTAATTTCTTTGCTGCAGCAGTAAACGTTTTCTCTTCAACGACACAGGTAAAAATCTCCATCGCCCTAAATTTGTTCATTTTTAACCTCTGGTTAAATCAGTATAAACTTTGTGTGGATTTATTTTTTCTTCGTTTTTGGTTATTTTTCTCGGCGAGTTTTTAAGCGCGGTAAAGAAAAGTGCGTTCTTATGAATCCAGAGTGAGTAACATGCTTTTTATTAAGGTTATGTATTTGCCCTGTGATTTGTCAAGCATATCTGCTGAGGTGTTTACTGATTATGTCTAAATTCACTTTTCCTGGAAAGAAAAAATTAATTGATAGCGTAACACCGATTATCAGACTGAATAATTTTGAGCGTTCTCTTGACCTTGTTCATGATGAAATAAAAATATACGTCAAACGAGATGATTTGACAGCCTTAGGCGGCGGCGGGAATAAAACAAGGAAGCTTGAATACCATTTGCATCAGGCTGCATTAACAGGAGCGACAAAAATCGTCACCACCGGCGGATTGCAGTCAAACCACGCGCGTTTAACCGCGGCGTGCTGTGCTCACCAAAACATTCCTTGTACATTGATTCTTTCGAACAACGTCGCCATTCAGGATGATGAGTACCAGTCGAATGGTAATCTTCTGCTTGATTCATTATTTGGTGCTGAAATCATCAAGGCTTTACCGGGTGATAATTTCGGGGAGTTAACTGAATCAGTTATTTCTCAATATGAACAGGCCGGGGAGAAGGTTTATTTTATTCCGTTAGGTGGATCTACAGCGGTAGGCTGTATGGGATATGTTGATGCTGCGATTGAAATTGCTGAGCAAGAGCGCGAGATGGACACGACATTCACACATATTTATGTGGCGAATGGCAGTTCCGGGACGCAGGCAGGGCTTATCGCGGGTTTTACGCTTTTATCTCACCTTGTTTATATCAAAGGGTACTCTGTATTGTTTGATAAAGTTGTGACCCAACAAAATACGAAGCGATTGGTGACAGAAACGCTTGCCTTACAGGCATCGGCGTCAAGCGTATTTAGCGTAAATATTGATGATTCACAGCTAGGAAAGGGTTATGGCTTGATCACCAAAGACATGCGTGATGCATTGGAATGTTTAGCCAGAACGGAAGGGCTGTTGTTAGATCCGGTCTATTCGGGTAAGGCCTTTGCCGGGTTGATGCACGATCTCAAGGCCAAAAAAATTGCCCGAGGGGCAAATGTTCTTTTCGTTATGACGGGTGGCACTCCTGGCTTATTCGCCTATTCTCGCTATCTGCAAAATTAATTCATTGTTAAATTATCAGGAATAAAAAATGAGTGTAATGACTCGTCTGTTCTCCATTTTATTGTTGGCGCTTTCTCTTTCTGCCTGCCAGGGCTCACATACTGAAAGTAACAAGGCAGCAACGGATTATGCCGCTGAACTTGACAGCAGCGCAAGCTTTAGCCATCAACTATTATCGCTGTCTAAAAATAACATTATTTATTTTCCACTGGATAGCAGCGTGATAGCTGATGAATATACCGGGTATTTAAAAGCTACAGGAACGTTTCTGGCGAATAATCCAACGGTAGGTGTTGTTATTGAAGGGCATGCGGATGAGCGCGGCACCCCTGAATATAATATCGTGCTGGGCGAAAAAAGAGCAAGGACGGTCGAAAGCGTTCTGATAAGCTATGGCGTTCGTGCAGAACAGCTGGATATTGTTTCGTTTGGCAAATCACGCCCGGCTGTATTAGGCCACAATGAAACGTCCTGGAGCATGAACCGGCGCGCGGTATTAGATTTCCAGGAACTTCCTGAGTAACAAGGTTTGTCTCTTTTGTATCGGGTTACCGTATTACGCACTTTTTATTTTCTGTGGCTGGCTTATTGTTCTCCCGCGGTGGCAATGCAGCAATATGTGCTTGATTGTCCCGGCCGAAACTTGATGACGGTAACGGTGACGGATTATGTGATTACGACGCTACACTGGGACAATGAATTTATCGTCGCTCCCCGAGCGATCAATACCGTTGATAAAAATCATGAAGCGTTGTCGGTGTATTTATTTGTGAATCAGGACGTGCTGACCATTAATCGTAGCCAGAATTTGTACCGTTTTGCATACCATAGCCAGCGAGTAGTGACCTGCCATAAGGTCAGAGATATTTCTGTCCGTGTCTGGAACCAGAAATAGGTTGTTGATGTTGTTTTGCCGGGCCCCCCGTTATGCCCGGCTTTTTTTTACTTTTTCAGGTCAATGTTCTACCCGTTCCTGGGCTGAATGTTTGCAGACCCTTTTTTCAGCCTTCTTCGTAACTCATTGATTTATAGGTTCAGCAGAGTCGCGTCCCCAAAAAGGGTATAAAAGGTAAAAGAGACAGCTTTATCTTTTACAACAAGGCGTTAGCTGTGAAAAGCTCTTGTCCACTGCCGTACAGGCAGCAGGCGAGGCGCTATGGTTTAAGTGCCTCGCCTCTCTTTTCTCACGCCAGCCTCAGAACCCTGTCCAGCGACCAGCGGCCTGCACCACGGGCGATAATTAGTATCAATAACCCGCCCCAGATCAGGTGCGTGGGCCATGCGTCCGGGTAGACAAAAATTTCAATCACCAGGGTCATAAACAGCAATCCCGTTGCGGCAAAGCGTGAAAACAATCCCAGCACCAGCAGAACAGGGAAGGTATGTTCGGCGAGCGTGGCCAGGTGCGCGGCGATATCATAGGGGATAAGCGGCAGCGCGTATTCGGTGCGAAACAGTTCGTAGGTGGACGGTTTTAACGTCATAAATCCCGTCACTTTTGTACGGCCGGAAAGGAAGAACACGGCGGCAATGCCCACGCGGGCTATCAGCAACAGCACGTTGTCGCTAACGTTTCTCTCTATGCGATTCCAAAGTCTATTCCACAGCGATCTCACGCCTTGTTCCGTCATTTTTTGTTCAGATACTTTCATCATTTAGCCTCAAAAAGTGTGATTAAGATGTGGCGAACACGCCGCTGCTAAGCAGGTTGCTGAAAAAAGGACCCAGGGCGAGGGTTGGCTCGGCAGCCAGGGCCTGTTCGCTAGCCTGATCGAGGGTTGCCCCCAAAAGGCAGGCGGTCAGGAAGACCGATCCGCCCTGGCTTAAGGGGGCGGCAAAAATGCGCTGCTGGCGGCGAACCAGCAAAGCGCCTTCGCCCTGCCAGTGAATCATCTCCGGCGCGGCGGTTTGTTCGCGGTTGAACTCCCAGAGCGTGAACACCGGCAGCGTGGGGTGCCAGTACCAGCGAACGCTGTCCCGCAGCCGCAATGATGTGCTGCCCAACTTGTCCGCCGTGATGTTTGCCAGCGCATGCACATCCAGCGGAGCCGAGGCAGGGGCGCAAAACACCTCCAGCCACAGCTTGTCCAGCTCGGCCACGGCGCTTAAATAGGTCAGTTCTCTGGCCGGAGGATAAGCGCTAATGAAGGCGGGGAAGGCGTCGCCATAGCGAACCAGTTCACCTTCGTTCGGGGGGCATTCAAGCGCATAGCCACGCGCCATTTCACGGAAAAAGTCGCTGCCGGTAAGCCTGGAAACGCTGGGGAAATTAGCCTCCAGGGCATCAACGCAGGCTTTGATCACGCTGTTGCGGTAAACGGCAAGGCCAGGCTGATGCTGAAGATGGCTTAGTTCGGATCTCGCCTCACCGTATAACAGGCCAATAAATGCCTCATGATAGCGGCTTAAGTAAGTGCTCATACGGCGGCTCCCATTGCGTCGAGGATGCGCTGCGCACGCTGTTGTTCAGCCAGCAACTCCCCGAAGGGCGGCAGACTGTCATCCCTTTCGATAAGCGTGGGTTTTGCTCCCGCCTGTTGAATAAATTGCGTATACAACCGCCAGACATCCTCAGATATCGACTGGTCGTGGCTGTCGATCAGCAAATCACTGCCCCCTTCGTCGGCGCTAAAGCCCGCCAGGTGGATCTCCGTGACGTGTTCGACCGGGAAACGGCTCAGCCAGGCTGCGGCCTCAAAGCCGAGGTTGTGGGCACTGAGCCAGACGTTGTTCAGATCCAGCAGCAGGCCGCACCCGCTTCGGCGACTGACTTCGTCGAGAAATTCGATTTCGTCCCACTCATGCTCCGGCATCTGCAAATAGTGCGTGGGATTTTCCAGTGAAAGCTGGCAGCCCAGCGCGTCCTGCGTGCGGTTAATGTTGTCGATAACCCGGTGCATCAATCGTGTTGTCCTCGGTACCGGCAGCAGATCGGGGTAATAAATCCCGTTCCACCGCGACCATGCGAGGTGCTCGGAAACCAGCGCCGGTTTAATGTCAGCCACTAGCGCTTTTAGCTGCGCGAGCAGTTGGGCGTCCGGCGGCTCGTCACCGGCCAGTGAAAGCGAAACGCCATGCAGTGAGATTGGGTGCTGCTGGCGGATGGCCGCCAGCCACTCTCTGCGCGGGCCACCCGCCATGAGATAATTTTCACTGTGAACCTCGAACCAGAGGGTAGATGGACTGGCCCAGGCGTCGGCGTAATGCTCGGGCTTAAGGCTTAATCCGGCACCTAAAGAGTGTGTCATAGTCATGGGAGTGGCCCTTTGATTAACCTTCGGTCAGCGAGCCGTGGCCATTCGGCGTTTGGATCGCTGTGCAGGTACCCGCCGGCACCATTTTGTAGGCGTTTTTCTGATAATCGACTTTGGATGTGCCTGCGCAGGTGGTGCCGGCCCCGGCCTTACAGTCGTTATCTGCGGCTTTGGCAATGCCAAAACAGCGCTCAAGGTTTGGCCCGGTTAATTCAGCGGCAAAAGAAGCCGCGCTGAAAGAAACCAAAGACAGGGCAATCGCGGACATAGCAATACGGTTCATCGTGTTCTCCAGATAATTAAAATGAATTTAGGATCGGTAAATAATCGGCTATTTATTGAGAGCGTTATTTCCTCCTTATTGAATGAGCAGCGTTAATTTCCCGACGTAATGTTCACGGCTTTAAATATCGTGCGGGCGACATTTTTCGGGTCGTACAGCATCGGCACATGGCTGACCGGTAGTTCGGTGACGTGGGCGTGAATTTTCTTCGCCATCGCTCGCTCCAGGTCCGGGTTGATCATCCGGTCGTTGCTGCCGACCAGGAACCAGCTTGGTTTTTGCTGCCAGGCGGCGGTGGTCACTTTCTCGGTGAAGCTTGCGGCGGAGATTGGCATCTGGGTGATGCCAATAATGTTCTGCGCTTCAGGCGTCGCATCCTGGGCAAAATCGGTGGCGACGGCCTTCGGGTCGAGGCTCAGGAAGCCGTCCGCGCCCTTGATGATTTTTGCGCTGCCGGGCGGAGCAGGGAAACTGTTAGCCAGATCTGCCGTTGACTGGCCCGGCGATGGCGCAAAGGCGTTGATATACACCAGACCTTTCACTTTCGGATCGTTACCCGCCTCGGTAATCACCGTCCCGCCCCACGAATGGCCGACCAGAATAACGTCGCCTTTAGCTCGGGCGATGGCGCGTTTAGTCGCCGCCACGTCGTCTGCCAGTGAAGTTAATGGGATCTGCGCGGTGATGATTTCGTAGTGCCGCGTTTGCAGCACGGGGATCACCTGCTCCCAACTGCCGGTGGCGTCGGCGAAGGCACCGTGCACTAATACGATGGTGTGCTGAGTTTCCGCCTGGGCGGCAAACCCGGTCATCAGGCCAGCCGCGGCCAGAGCCAGCAGCGTTTTACGCGTGGATTTCATTTCATGTTCCTGTTTTAGGGGGAGGGAATAAATCAGCGGTAAATATCAGCGCTGCCGAAGTAAGTGTTGTTGCCGCCCGCGGAGACCACTCGCCAGGCGCTGGCCCCGGCTTTTTCAGCTTTTGCAGCCAGTTTTTCATTGAGCTGGTCAAGGGACAGCGTGGTGCTCTCGCTTTCAGTGACGGTGCCAATTTTGACCAGACCCTGAGCGCTGTGGACTTCTTTGGCAGCAAAGGCAGGCGCTACAGCAGCGGCCAGGACGAGCGGGAGAATAACGTTGCGGAAAAGTTTCATCATAAGCCTCACATATCAGTCGTTGAACACGTTGCCGCCAGTAGGTGGCGGATGCGCTTATTTAACGCCTGGTTTGTATGTGGGCTGTGTCAGGGGGAAGGGGATTTGTTTTGTTGTTTAGCCGTGGGCGGTGTGGATACAAAACAACACAATTCTTTTGCGCTTCGGCGGGATAACCCCTCTCCCCGAGCGGGAAGAGGGGAACGGGCTGTTATTTCAGACCTTCTCGATTCTCTGTTTTGGCTTCTTCGGCCTCGATGGCGCGATACCAGCGCGGGTGGTGCTTCTTCGCCCAGCGGCGGCTGACCTTGCCGACGATCATGCCCTTAATTGACCCTTTCACCCAAAACGCCATGTACATATGGATCAGGATGGCGTGGATCAAAATAATGGCTGAAGCCGCGTGGATCAGCAGGCTGTAGCGAATCATCCACATTGGGAAGTAGTGCGCAAACCAGGGCCGCCAGATAATAATCCCGGTTACCAGCAGCACGAAGATCATGCTCATAATGCTCCAGAACATCATCTTCTGCCCGGCGTTGTACTTGCCCACGTCCGCGACTTTATGCTCGTTGCCTTTCAGCACCTCAACAATGCCCTTCAGCCAGGGGAGATCCTGCTTGTCGGGAATGTTGTGATGCACGAAGCGCACGAACATAAACATCAGCGCCACAAAGATAGCCACGCCAAAGAACGGGTGCAGAATGCGCCCCATCTGCGGCGTACCGAAGGTTTCCGTCAGCCATTGCAGCGTCGGGAAGAACAGGGCGATGCCGGACAGCGACACGAGGAAGAAGCAAATCACCACCGTCCAGTGGCAGGCACGGTCGATGAATTTGGTTCTGACGATCATCTTACTCATGCTTGTCCTCCTCATCTTCATCCACCTCTTCGTTCGGCCCGATCCCGACATAGTGGAAAATCAGGGCCGCGAAAGTGGCAACAAACCCGGCAGCCGAGAGCGGCTTCAGAATGCCTTTCCACAGGTTGATTGGAGTATCAATCTTCGGCTCTTTAGGCAGGTTGTGGTACAGCTCCGGCTGGTCCGCGTGGTGCAGCACGTAAACGACGTGCGTGCCGCCCACGCCCTGCGGGTTGTAAACGCCCGCATGTTCAAAGCCGCGTTTTTTCAGTTTTTCAACGCGCTGCTCTGCCATGTCCAGCATCTCTTTGCGAATACCAAAGCGAATCGCGCCTGTCGGGCAGGTTTTCACGCAGGCAGGCTCCTGGCCGACGCTGACGCGGTCAACGCACAGGGTGCATTTATACACGCGGTTATCGTCTTTGTTCAGGCGAGGGATGTTGAACGGGCAGCCCGCGATGCAGTAACCGCAGCCGATGCAGTGCTCAGACTGGAAGTCCACGATACCGTTGGCGTACTGAATAATTGCCCCGGCGGACGGGCAGGCTTTGAGGCAGCCCGGGTCTTCGCAGTGCATACAGCCGTCTTTGCGGATCAGCCATTCCAGCTTGCCGTTTTCACGGGTTTCTGAAAAACGCATTAGCGTCCAGGACTTGGCGCTCAGGTCGGCGGGGTTGTCGTATACCCCCACGCAGTGGCCAACTTCGTCGCGGATGTCGTTCCACTCCGAGCAGGCTACCTGGCAGGCCTTGCAGCCGATACAGCTTGTGACATCGATGAGCTTGGTGACTTCTTCCTTGAAGTCACGCGCCCGCGGCGGCGGGGTGAAGCTGTTGGTCGCCGAGCGTTTGATAATATCCTGAGATTGCATGGACATTGTTTCCTCCCTTACGCCTTCTCAATGTTGACCAGAAACGCCTTGTACTCCGGCGTTTGCGAGTTGGCGTCGGCTATCGACGGCGTCAGGGTGTTGGCAAGATAGCCCTTGCGTGCCACCCCTTCAAAGCCCCAGTGCAGCGGAATGCCGATGGTTTCGATTTCCTGGCCGCCCGCCCGCAGGGTTTGCAGGCGCGGCGTCACCACGGCCACGGCTTTAATAAAGCCGCGTTTGCTGCTGACTTTCACCCGGTCGCCGTGCGCAATGCCTTTCGCTTTCGCCAGCCCTTCGCTTATTTCAACGAACTGTTCCGGCTGCACGATGGCGTTCAACCGCGCGTGCTTGGTCCAGGTGTGGAAGTGCTCAGTCAGGCGATAAGTGGTGCCGACATAAGGGAACTGCTGCCTGTTACCCATGCGTTTAGCGTCCGCTTCGTACAGGCGCGCCGCCGGGTTGGAGACCACGTTCGGGTGCAGCGGGTTGGTGCCCAGCGGCGTTTCAAACGGCTCGTAGTGCTCCGGGAACGGCCCTTCGGCAAGTTTGTCGAGGGCGAACAGACGGCCCAAACCTTCCTGCTGCATGATAAATGGTCCGACGCCGCTGTCAGGGGCGGCGGTGCTGAAGTCCGGAATATCGTTCCCGACCCATTTCGTGCCGTTCCACTCAATCAGCATACGTTTGGCATCCCACGGTTTGCCCTGCAGATCCGCCGAAGCGCGGTTGTACAGCACGCGACGGTTCATCGGCCACGCCCACGCCCAACCCAGCGTGTTGCCCAGGCCTGACGGGTCGGCGTTGTCGCGGTTTGCCATCTGGTTGCCTTTGCTGGTCCAGCTCCCGGCGTAAATCCAGCAGCCGGAGGCGGTGGAGCCGTCATCCCGCAGCAGTGCGAAGGAGTCCAGCAACTGGCCCTTCTTCACCAGCAGGTTGCCGTTGGCGTCAAACAGATCTTCCAGCGCGTAGCCGTTGCTCTCTTTGGCGACCTCTTCGGACTCAGGATGATCGGGCTGCTCGTAGTGCCAGCGCATTTTCAGCAGCGGCTCAATGCCTTTGCCGCCTTCGGCCTGGTACATTTGGCGCAGCCGGTGGTAAAGCCCGGCCAGGATCTCCCCATCATTCAGTGCTTCACCCGGCGCATCCGCGCCTTTCCAGTGCCACTGCAGCCAGCGGCCTGAGTTGGCAATCGAGCCGTCTTCTTCCGCGAAGCAGGTGGACGGCAGGCGGAACACTTCGGTCTGGATTTTCGCCGGGTCAACGTCGTTCATCTCGCCGTGGTTTTGCCAGAAGTTGGAGGTTTCCGTCACCAGCGGGTCGATAACCACCATGTACTTCAGCTTGCTCAGGCTGGCGACAACCTTGTTTTTATCCGGGAATGAGGCAACGGGGTTAAAGCCCTGACACAGATAGCCGGTGACGAGGTTGCGATCCATCATGTCGAAGTACTTCAGCACATCGTAGGCCTGATCCCACTTCGGCAGCCAGTCAAAGCCCCAGCCGTTCTCTTTCTGCGCGTCGTCGCCGTAGAAAGTTTTCATCAGGCTGACGAAGAACTTCGGATAATTCCCCCAATAGTTCACCTGGCCCGGCAGCGTCGCTTTTGGCGTGTTGGCGGCGAGATAGCCATCGACCGAGGTTTGCTTGTCGGACGGTAAAGAGAGATAGCCCGGCAGGCTGGTGGACAACAGGCCGAGGTCGGTCAGGCCCTGAATGTTGGAGTGGCCACGCAGCGCATTGACGCCGCCGCCCGCCATCCCCATGTTGCCCAACAGCAGTTGGATCATCGCCATGGTGCGGATGTTCTGCGCGCCCACGGTGTGCTGAGTCCAGCCCAGTGCGTACAGGAATGTGGTGGTGCGATCGACCGCGCTGGTCGAGGCCAGCACTTCGCAGACTTTGAGGAAATCGGCCTGCGGCGTGCCGCAGATATGCTCGACCACGTCCGGCGTGTAGCGGGCAACGTGCTCTTTGAGCAGGTTCCAGACGCAGCGCGGGTCGGTTAGCGTGTCATCTCGCTTCGCAAAGCCATTTTCGTCGAACTGATAGTTCCAGGTGGTTTTATCGTACTGGCGCTTTTCTTCGTCGTAGCCGCTGAACAGGCCGTCTTCGAAGCCAAAGTCCTCGCGCACCAGCAGGGCCGCGTTGGTGTAGTGTTTGACGTACTCAGCGTTGATTTTGTTGTTGGAAATCAGGTACAGAATCACGCCCGACAGGAAGGTAATGTCGGTGCCGGAGCGGATAGGTGCATAGATATCTGCTACCGATGCCGTACGGGTGAAGCGCGGATCGACCACAATCAGCGTGGCGTCGTTGTTGTTTTTGGCTTCCATCGCCCAGCGGAAACCAACCGGGTGGGCTTCAGCGGCGTTGCCGCCCATCACCATCACCACGTTGGCGTTTTTGATATCAACCCAGTGGTTGGTCATCGCACCGCGACCAAATGTTGGAGCAAGACTTGCTACCGTTGGTCCGTGTCAGACGCGCGCCTGGTTATCTACCGCCAGCATGCCCAGCGAGCGGGCAAACTTCTGGGTTAACATGCCGGTTTCGTTGCTGGCCGCCGAGGCGCACAGCATCCCGGTGGAAAGCCAGCGGTTAACCGTCACGTCTTGTTCATTTTTCTCAATGAAGTTGGCGTCGCGATCGTCTTTCATCAGGCGGGCAATGCGGGAGAACGCCTCGTCCCAGCTGATGCGCTGCCATTTGTCTGACCCAGGCGCGCGGTATTCCGGGTAGCGCAGGCGATTATCGCTGTGAATGTAGTCGAGCAGCCCCGCGCCTTTTGGGCACAGCGCGCCGCGGTTGACCGGATGATCCGGGTCGCCTTCGATATGAAAAATGCTGGATTTGGCGTTTTTCGAGCCATCTCCGAGGCTATACATCAATAAACCACAGCCAACAGAACAGTAAGTACAGCTATTGCGCGTCTCTTTTGCACGCAGCAGCTTGTAGTTGCGCGTTTCCGCCAGCGCGGCTTTTGGGACAAAGCCCAGCACCGCCGCCGTTGTACCTGCCATTCCGCCGGCGCAGATTTTGAAAAACTTCCTGCGACTGACGTTCATCGTCACCTCATTGTTACGACGTTTTTAGTGCGGGCGAAAATAGCAGCTATAGCCATTCAGATATTGCGTGAAATCAATTCGATAAACATTGGGTAGAGGATTACCCCTTTAGTATTAGAGGTTATTTGGCGGAGATAACACCGGCGTGTGGCAGGGGAAGGGGCAAGGGGAGTAAAACAATGTTGTCAGAGGCGATGCCGTTTATCGAGGAAACGGCACGCTGCGGGCTTTGAGTCAGATGCGGGTGATCGAGAACCAACGGCGCCAGATAAAACGCAGCAGGTAATATTCAACGGTGCCCAAAGCAAGGAACCAGATGCAGAACAGGATCACGTAAAGCTGGCTGAGATCGACCAGGTGGAAAGTGTCGATAAGCTTTTGCGCCAGAGTCAGCGTTAACGCCGGGGCCGGGAGCAGCAGGCATGACAGAAAGGCCAGCAGCAAAATGCCGCCCGCGCTCAACAGCGCTTGATGTGGATGGTTCATGACGTTGTTAGCCTGAGGTTAAAAGGCTATTGTCCGGGAAAGTGTACCCGGGTGTAAACCATTTGAGAAAGGGTAAAAAAGCGGCCCCTGCGAACAGAGGCCATTATCATCAGTTAAAAACATTTTGCAGCAGGGTGTACATCTGGGTGAAAGCGCGTTTCGACACTTCCGGGTGGTATTTCGCCACGCCTTCAACATTCGCGCCTGGGTCAGTGAATGAATGTACGGCACCGGCGTAGCTCACCAGCTGCCAGTCTACCGATGCGGCGTTCATTTCGCTGACAAACTTGCTCAGCTGTTCGCGCGGCACAAGCGGATCTTCCGCGCCGTCCAGCACCAGAATCGACGCTTTGATCTCGCCTGCAGCGTGGGTTTTCAGGGTATCCAGCGTGCCGTGGAAAGAAATCGCTGCTTTGATATCCGCGCCGCTTCTTGCCAAATCAAGCGCGCAGTGCCCGCCGAAGCAGAAGCCCGCTACCGCCAGTTTGTTGCCGTCGACGGCTGCGATTTCCTGCGTAGCAAGCGTGTCCAGCGCGGCCTGCATACGGCCTACTTCCGCTGGAGTGTCTTTCACGCCCATCATCAGGGCACCGGCTTCATCGGCGTTGGTCGGGCGCTTGCCCTGGCCGTAAAGATCGGCAACCAGTACGACGTAGCCCTGAGCGGCGATCCCTTTGGCCTGTTCAACCGCTCCGGCGCTGACGCCCATCCAGTTGGGGGCAATCAGGATGCCTGGCCGCGCAGCGCTTTGATTTTCCTGGTAGACCAGCGCGCCTTCAAAGGTTTGATTCTCGACTTGATAAGTAATAGCTGTTGAAATAATTTCTGACATCAGAATTAACCCCTAAATAAATTTATTGGTCGGCAGGTGAGTGCTAATTAATTTCATATTGATAACAGATTGGCAATTAATTCAATTTACAAGCGCATGAATTGCTATTTAATTTAAAAAGCGTTTATTTGTTAGCGATAAATAATTTCTGTGAATAATTGTAATTAACCTGTTTCACGCTGACCATACCCATTTTATCTATAAGCCTTTATCTATAATAAGGAATCACGCTGTGTCATCGGCAGCAGACGAGAATCCTCCAGTGCCGCCGTGCGATGGCCAATCCCCTGGAGATAAGCCTCATTATCCACAAAGGCCAGAAAAGCTCCCGCACTGCTCTGCCGCACGAGCATGGCGCAGTCCCAGCGTTCATCCTGCGGGCCAATCAGCCAGCTGTCAGCGGCACCAAGGAAAATAATATCTCCGCCGCTTTTATGTAAAAACGGCAGCGTGTGCTGTATATAGCGCTGAAAAGCTTCCGCGCCGCTAATCGGGCTAAGAGGCATTAATTCCGGCGTGGTTGAGTAATCCGCTACTTCCCGAAAACGCAGGAGGTTGAGCATATAAACCTCCCCGGATATTTGTTTCATAACAAAATGTCGCCCGGCATGCGGGGTAGGCTGCAGGTAAGGCGTCGCGTTTGAGGACGTGACCATAATTATTCCTGTTATTTCCCGGCCGCAAAATGAGCGAGAAGCAGGGAAGCCACTTCTTCTTCCAGCGCAGGAGGAATTTCATGCCCCATGCCTTCAATGAGCTGCAATTTTGCGGCGGGGATCGTCTTTGCAATGTCCTGCCCGGCTTCTACTGGGAAGAGCGGATCTTGAGTGCCGTGGATCACTAGCGTGGACGCCGCTATTCGTTTTATCTCCTGGCGAAGATCGCCACTGGCCGCCATCGCCGCAATCTGGCGCAGCATGCCGGGCATTGAACTGGCGCGTACCAGCGAGGTTTTTAACAGCGCGGTGTAATACTCCTCGTCAAACGGGAGGTGCGTTGAGGCAATGCGCCTGAAGAACGTGAGCTGCTGCTCAAGCCAGGCGCTTTGGTGCGAATGCGGATCCGGCTTCGGCCCCATTAGCATTGCCATCACATCGGGAGCCGGAGGCGGGAGCTGAGGATTCCCTGTGCTGGACATGATGGCGCACAGAGACCGCGTTTTTTGCGGATATTGCACGGCAAACAGCTGGGCAATCATGCCGCCCATGGAACGGCCAACGATGTGCGCTGCTGAAATACCGGCGTTGTCCAGTGTGAGCGCAACGTCCGCCGCCATGTCCCGGAGCGTATAGGCGATGGGGATCCTTTGGCCCTGGGAGAGTGCCTGCAGGTCGGGCACGCCCGCGTGGTTTAACGTGGGAGACAGCCCGCAGTCGCGATTATCGACCCGTAAAACATAGAAACCTGCGTCGGCCAGCCGCTGGCAAAAACGCTGTGACCAACTGATGCTCTGGCTTCCCAGCCCCGGTAGCAGTGCTATGGCCGGGTTTTGCTTAGTACCGAATGCGTCGAAGTAGAGCGAGACCGGCAGGTTAGTAGCTGTATTCATGGGCGATCCTCAGTTTTTGCTGCCAGGCTTCCAGCAGGTTTTCCAGCGCGGCTTTAACGTTTTGCTCATCCGGTTTGACCTTTTCAAGCACGGTGAACTCAAAAGCGGGCTCGCCATACTGGTTCCAGGCCTGCTGCAGCGCCTTATTGCGGTGCTGCCCGAACTTGAGTTCAAACAGATGGCGGTTTAACACGCCCTGTGCGTTTGCGGCGCTGGCGAGCAGCTTGTGGCCAGTTTGCGTATTGGCGATCAAATAGATGCCCGCTGTTGTCGGGCTGTCTTTATAGCTCTGCTTAAGATCTTTTTTGTTTATTGTTTCAGTCATTTTTGGGACTCCTGCTTGCCAAAAGCTAACGTTGCCGCATAGCGGCGAATATCCTGCGGCCAGCCTTCCATCGCGGCATTGAAGGCCACTTCGTCATCAGCGAATAGCGCGCGCAGGCAAGTTTCGTACTCCGGCAGATCGCCCGCCACCTCGTGCATAAACTGGTAGGCGCTTTCGTGCCTGCGGCGCTTGCTGTCCGCCGGTTCGCTGGCTTTTCTGGCCTGTTCGATCAGTCGACGTAACGTTGCGGAGGCGCCGCCCGGCTGCGTGGCCAGCCACTCCCAGTGGCGCGGCAGCAGGGTGACTTCCTTCGCCGCTACGCCAAGTTTTGGTCTGCCGCGAGTTTTAACGGCTGTCGCTTCTTCGGTTGGCCCTTCGGCCAGCTCCGGGTAAGCCGCAATCGCGCTGGCTTCATCCCCTTGCACGTGGATATCCAGCCGTTTGCCGGTCTGGTCATTGAAGATAAACACCGGCTCGTTGCCGATTGGCGTGGCTTTTATTTGCTGCAGCAGTTCGCTCAGGTTGCCATGGGCAATCTGCTGCCGCTGCATAAAGGCGGTAAGAGTGACTGGGGGCATGTAGGATACCTATTTTATCCGGGTAAAAATAGTAGCCTATCGGGAGGCGCTAACGTTGTCAATTATACCCGGGTAAAATAGGTGGGAGAGGTCAGGCCTGGTGCATCAAGTCCTGATACAGCTCTGCGAGCACGCCGCCGGGGCGAAATTGCTGTTTGATCCAGCGGGTAACCTGGCCCGTCGCCGCGTGCTGCGTGGCAAGCAACATGCGGGAATGCTGGCGTGGGTTGTGGACCTGGCGGATCGTCAGCAGGCCGTTTTCTACCTCGCTACGCGCCATGTAATCCGGCAAAAAACCGATGCCGTCGCCTAGGATCTGGCACTGACATTTGGTCGGGAAGTCCGGCACCACCACGGTTTCCTGACCGTGCAGCAGCCAGCCCACTTTTTTATTAAGGGTAGAGGCCGTATCTTCCACCATGATATTCGGGTAAAGCCTGAGCTGGCTTTCAGGGATGGGTTCCTGTGCCGTGGCGAGGGGGTGATCTGGCGCGACCGCGAACGCCCAGTGAATGACGCCAATCTCCGTATAATCAATGCCACCCCCGCCCAGCAGGGCATCGGGCGCGCCGATAGCAATATTCACCTGATTGTTGAGCATCGCATCCCAGACGCCGTTGTACACCTCAGTGGTGATGGCAATCTGGCAGCCGGGGAACTGCTTTTTCAAAATATTCAGCAGTCTGGCCGTATGGTGAGGCGTGTACAGCAGATGGTTAATGCAAATCCTGACTTTCGCTTCGATGCCCTGCGAAATGGTCTCAATGCCCAGCCGGATCCCTTGAAAATCATTCAATAAGTCGCTGGCCTTGCGGTAGAGATAGATCCCGGATTCGGTCAGCTCAATGCTGCGGGTGTTGCGGATAAACAGCGGTGCATCGAGCCAGGTCTCCATACGCTTTATGGTGTAGCTGATAGCGGAGGTGGTTACACCCAGCTCTTCGGCGGCACGGCTGAAGCTGCCGTAGCGGGCGGCACAGGTAAAGGCCTGCAGGTTTTCTTCGGTAAAGATGGAGTTCATTCCGTGCTCCCTTCGATGACGCGCGATGCGGGGGAGTTTGACACATTTTGAAAAGAATTATTAAAACACATTCAACAATAGCGGCATCAGCGATGAATCTTTTTTAAGCGGATGTTTTTCCCGCCAGGGCGTTGTTATTCTCGAATTTCGGCCATAACCGCGAACGACAGGAGAACATGATGTCTGACAACGAGCTGATAACCGGGTTTTTGACGGCGGCTTTGAACGGGGACGTGTCAACGCTGAAAGCATGCCTGGCGCAGGGCGTGGATATTAACGCCAGCAACCGGCAGGGCAGAACGGCGATAACCCTTGCCAGCCTGAAGCAAAAATACGACTGCGTGGCGCTGTTGATTGACGCAGGCGCGGACGTTAATCAGCAGGATGAAACCTGTTTTAACCCCTTCCTGATTAGCTGCCTGAATAACGATCTCAAGCTGTTGCGCCTGTTGCTACCCGCTAATCCTGACCTGACTCGCTTAACGCGTTTCGGCGGGGTAGGCATTACGCCTGCCAGTGAGAAAGGCCACGTCGAGATTGTGCGCGAGCTGCTGGCGCACACCGAGATTAACGTCAACCACACCAACTTCCTCGGCTGGACACCGCTGCTTGAGGCCATCGTGCTGAACGACGGCGGCAAAAAGCAGCAGGAGATTGTCTCGCTGCTGCTGGAAAACGGTGCCAACCCGCATATGACGGATAAATACGGCAAAACGCCGCTTGAGCTCGCCGAAGAAAAAGGCTACCGCGAAATCGCTCAGCTGCTGAGAGACGCGGGCGCATAGCCGCTGTATTCCTGACAACCACCATCACACTCTGGGTAGAAAAATAATAATGACTGAGATTGAAAAAAGCCGTCGCGACTTTATCAGCGGAAGCGGCAAAGTTGCCGCCGCCTGTGCGCTGTTTGGGGCGAGCGGCACCGCAGCCTGGGCCGCTAAAACACCTACAACTGCCAGTGAGAGCAGCCGCCAAATGAATGCCATCAGCGATAAACACTATTACCTCGACAATGTGCTGCTGGAAACCGGGTTTAATTACGAAGGCGAAACCGCCGTCAGTACCCGCACCGAACTGCATACGTTAGAAATCAAAGACGGAATAATTGCGGCAGTTCGCGCCAATAAATCGCACCCTGACGGCACGCTGCATAGTTATGACGCCGGGAGTAAGCTGTTGCTGCCGGCGATGCGCGATATGCACATCCACCTGGACAAGACGTTCTATGGCGGCCCGTGGCAGGTACATAACCGCCCGGAAGGCACCACCATCATGGATATGATTGCTTACGAGCGTAAAATTCTGCCGGAGTTGCAGCCCTACACCCGAGAACGCGCCGGAAAGCTTATCGATCTTATCCAGTCCAAAGGGTCGACCATTGCCCGCAGTCACTGCAACATTGAGCCGGTTTCCGGGCTGAAAAACCTTGAGAACCTGCAGGCGGTGCTGGCAGAGAGAAAGTCAGGCCTGAACTGTGAAATCGTGGCGTTTCCGCAGCACGGTTTGCTGCTTTCAAAATCTGAACCGCTGATGCGGGAAGCGATGCAGGCGGGGGCGCACTACGTCGGTGGCCTGGACCCAACCAACGTGGATGGCGCGATGGAGAAGTCGCTCGATACCATGTTCCAGATAGCGCTTGATTACGACAAAGGCGTGGATATTCACCTGCATGAAACCAGCCCGGCGGGCGTGGCGGCGGTGAATTACATGGTGGAAATGGTTGAGAAAACCCCGCAGCTTAAAGGCAAACTTACCATCAGCCATGGCTTTGCGCTGGCCACCCTTACGCCGCAGCAGGTGGATGATATTGCCACGCGCATGGCTGCCCAGCAGATCTGCCTCGCTTCTACCGTGCCCATCGGAACTTTGCATATGCCGCTGAAGCAGCTCCAGCAAAAAGGCGTGCTGGTGATGACTGGCACCGACAGCGTGATCGATCACTGGTCGCCGTACGGGCTGGGCGACATGCTGGAAAAAGCTAACCTGTATGCGCAGCTCTACGTTCGCCCGAGCGAGCTTAGCCTGTCGCGTTCGCTGGCGATTGCCACCGGCAATGTTTTGCCGCTGGATGATAAAGGTAAACAGGTTTGGCCGAAGGCGCAGGATGAGGCGAGCTTTGTGCTGGTGGATGCATCATGCTCAGCGGAAGCGGTGGCGCGTATTTCGCCGCGTACCGCGACCTTCCATCAGGGCAATTTAGTCTGGGGAAGCGTGATGTAATGCGAGGGAAAATAGCCTGCAAAAGCAGGCTATTTATTTGCACCTTACCGAACAACAAAGACCGGGAAGCGGGCGTGACGAATAATACTGGAGGCGTTAGATCCGAGCAGATGAGTGGAAATAGACGGGTTCTTCGAGCCAACAATAATGACATCCGCATGAATGTCCTGCGCGACTTCGTTCACTTCATCCCGCACCGAGCCGTAGCGAATCTCCAGCACCACGCGTTCTTTAGGCAGTGAGAAGTGCCCGCGCAATTCTTCCATCTTTTCTTCGGCGTTTTTCTTCAGGTACTCGTCGAATTTACGGATGTCAGAGGAAAAACCGTGAGTATTAAACAGCGGGGATTTAGGCAGAACGTACAGAAGGTGGATTGTGCCCTCAGACTCTTTCGCCAGATATTCCGCATGGCGAATGGCTTTATCCGTGAGCTCCATTTCAAAAACATCCACCGGCATTAAGATGGTTTTATACATCGTTCATCTCCTTTGGGTTACGTTTGATTCATCCTGGCACTAAGTGATGGGAAAATCAGTTTAATTTTCCCGAGTTTGCGACCGCTATATTCATTTATACCGCTTAAATTAGTGACTACCAAAATGGGTACAATTATTTGTATTATATGTCGGCCTGGCAGCTTTGCTGGGCGTAAAAAAATATCAAATCAATACCGAGGATAATTCTGGATGGCTACAAAAATCCTGATGCAGAATGCCCGCACTGGTGAAACAGTTACGGGGTTCTATGGTTTTTCATGGACTACACTGTTTTTTGGCTCTTTCCCTGCGCTGTTCCGTAAGGACTTCATTACCTTCATCGGCATATTTGTTGTGCTGTTGATTTTGGGGGTCTTTACTGCAGGCATTGGCTCAATGATCGCGATGATCGTTTGGGCGTTTATGTACAACAAGTATTACACCGTTAACCTGGTTAAAAAGGGCTTTGCCTTTGCCGGTACACACACTGAAAACCAGGTTGCTGCCAGCCGACTGGGGTTAATTCTCAACGCGGATAATTGCAAAACATTTGCTCAGTAATGACCGACTTGATAGTAAAAAAGCGCCTTTGAGGCGCTTTTTCTGTTTTACCGGATGGGTGTTTTAGTTGCGACCCGCCATCACGCCACCGTCAACATCCCACAACGCGCCTGTCACCCAGGTGGTATTCTCGGACAGCAGGAAGCTAACCACTTCGGCAACGTCGCGTGGGGTGCCGACTCGGCCAATTGGGTGGAAGCTATCAAAGCTGCCCATCACGCCCGCCACATCTTCTTTAGGAATGAAGCCTTCATAAATTGGCGTATGCACCACCGCCGGTGAAACCGCATTGACGCGGATACCGTGCGAACCCAGTTCAATAGCAAGGTTCTTCGTCAGCGCATGCAAACCGGCTTTCGCCATCGAGTAGGCGGAAGAAGGCGTGGCGCCGATGGCCTGCTGCGCCCACATGGAACCGATGTTGACGATTGAGCCTTTGATTCCGGCGGTAACCATGTTTTTCACCACTTCGCGGGTAATGAAGAAGGTCGCGCGGTTGATGTTCATGTACATGTCGTAATCCGCTTCTTCGTGTTCGGTAAAGGCTTTCGGGAAGAAGACCCCGGCGGCGTTCACCAGCAGGCTGATGTCGCGGTGCTCGGCGTTAATCACGTCCATCACTTTGTGCATTCCTTCGCTGCTCATCAGGTCCGCGACGATGACGGAGACTTCACCGAGGGCAGACAGCGCCTGGCGTGCCTGTTCGGCTTTCTCCGCGCGATTCCCGACCAGTACAACTTTCCCGCCGTTTTCCAGCACCTGACGAGCACTTTCCAGACCCATACCGCTGGTGCCGCCAACAACTAAAAGTTTCTTACCTGCGAATGATGTAGACATGATGACCTCGTTTCTCTTTGCTTAAAAAGATGAAGCTGCCTGCGTGGCGCTTCGGAATGGTGACAGAATGCCAAAACCATTTGGGCCTGACGAAGCATAAGAACTTGCATATCGAGAAAGAAAAACTATCTTGTCGGTATGTCGTCCTTTGTCGAAGAGAAAAGATGAGATCGCTGAATCGCCTGAAATGGCTGCACGCCTTTGAAGCCACGGCGCGCCACGGCAGTTTTACCGGTGCGGCAGAAGAGCTGGGCGTAACACCCGCCGCCGTGGGGCAGCTTGTTCGTTCCCTGGAAGAGTGGGTCGGCCATCCGCTGTTGCACCGCACGCGCAGCGGGAAAGAAAGACTTACGCTGGTGGAGGAAGCAAAGGAGGCGCTGCAGGACATTACCGTTGGGCTGGACAGTCTGGAGCAGGGGCTGAATAAGCTGCGCGGTGCCAGAGCCCGCGCCGTGGTGGTGATTACCGCTTCTCAGGTATTGATGATGAACTGGCTGATGGAGCGCCTCAACCGCTTTTCCGAGCAGCATGACAACATTGACCTGCGCCTTAACGTCACGGAAAAACTGACCGATGTGCTGCACGGCGAGGCCGATGTCGGCATTCGCTGCGGCCCCGGTAACTGGCCAGGATTGCAGTCAACGTGGTTAATGGATGAGGAGGCGGTAATTGTTTGCAGCCCGCAGTTGCTGACCGGCGTCACCGAAGCGGACTGGCTGTCGAAACAGAAGCTTATCTACGATGACACGCCGCATCCCGGGGCGAACTTCCCGGACTGGGAAACGATTTCTCAGGACATCGGCGTACCGTTGTGCGAGCAAAATGGCCTGCACATTAACTCTACGTCGGCCGTTATTCTGGCTGCCCTAAGCGGGCGTGGTGTGGCAGTTGTGCGCAAAGCGCTGGTCCAGCAACTGATCGACCTGGGGCAACTGCGCCAGCTTTTCCCACAGCACAAATGGCCGCTGACCTGGTCCTATTTTATCGTGCGTTCAGAACGCTCCAGCCGACGCCCGGAGGTTACTCTGTTCCATGACTGGCTGGTGGCAGAGACGGGCGCTACGCTTAAGTAATGGAAAAACTCACCGAATTAAAGCGCGCCAAACGGCTGGCGCTCTCACTTTTGCTGATTGCTGCGGCAACGTTTGTCGTGACCTTATTTTTGCCACCCAGTTTCTGGGTCAGCGGCCTGAAAGCGATTTCTGAAGCGGCGATGGTCGGCGCCCTGGCGGACTGGTTTGCGGTAGTGGCGCTGTTTCGTCGGGTACCCATCCCGTTTATTGCCCGGCATACGGCCATTATCCCGCGTAATAAAGATCGTATCGGCGAGAATCTTGGCAAGTTTGTGCAGGAAAAGTTTCTGGACACCCAGTCGTTGGTTGACCTGATTCGTCGCCACGAGCCGGCGCAGATGATGGGGACCTGGTTCCGGCAGCCCGAAAATGCTCAGCTGGTAGGGCGGCACATGCTCAAGGTGATGGAAGCGTGGCTGTCTCTTACCGATGACATGCGGATTCAGGGGCTGATTCGCCGGGCGGTGCACAAGGCCATTGATAAAGTCGATCTCAGCTATTCCAGCGCGCTATTGCTGGAAAGTTTGACCAAAAATAACCGCCATCAGGCGTTGCTCGACTCGGTGATCGCGCAACTGCTGGCGCTGCTGGAAAAACCGGCCAGCCGGGAATTTATTGCCCGCCAGATCGTCCGCTGGCTGGAAACCGAGCACCCGGTTAAGGCCAGGGTGCTGCCTACCGAATGGCTGGGAGAGCAAAGCGCAGAGCTGGTATCCGACGCCGTGAATTCTCTGCTGGACGACGTGAGTCAGGACAAAACGCACCAGCTTCGCCGGGCGTTTGACCGTGCCGTACAGCGGCTTATCGATAGTCTGAAAAATGACCCGGAAATGGCCGCCAAAGCGGAAACGATCAAAAGTTATCTGAAAGAGGATGAGAAATTTAATCTCTACCTCGGCGAGCTTTGGAATGACCTGCGGGGCTGGCTAAAAACAGATATTGCCAGCGATGATTCGCGGGTGCAAAAGCGCATTGCCGAAGCGGGGCAGTGGCTCGGAGAAACGCTAACGGCCGATGCTTCGCTCCGGACGTCGCTGAATGAGCACCTTGAGCAGGCTGCCCGTCATATTGCGCCGGACTTCTCTGCGTTTCTCACCCGGCACATTAGCGACACGGTGAAAAGCTGGGATGCAAAAGACATGTCGCGGCAGATTGAACTCAACATCGGCAAAGATCTGCAGTTTATTCGCATTAACGGCACGCTGGTGGGGGGCTCGGTCGGGCTGGTGCTCTATTTGCTTTCACAGCTGCCGGGCGTGATTGAGGGCTGGGGGCTGCGGTTTTAAGGCTCAGGGCGCGAGGCCCCGTGCCGCGTGGTTAGCCCTGATGAGGCATAAGTTTTGGATCACCGGCAAAGGCGGGTTTGTTGCTGCTTAGTGCCTGTTCGTCAGCGCTTATCGAGCCGCTGTTATCCGCCCAGACGCCTTCCTGCGTTTTGCCGATGGCCTGATGCTGACCGTTAAGGTTTTGCCCCATGGCGGCAATGTGCTGGCTTTCGGTTCCACCGCTGTTGTCGGCCCAGGGAATGACGGGGTCGGCCGCTACGGCGAATAAAGGCAAGCAAATCGAGCTGGCAAGCAGCATTTTGATGGCTTTATGCATGTTATTCACCTGCTGACATTAGCGTTTTGGGTGCCCGCTCCGTTAGGAGATGGCGGTACCGATAAGTCTACTGCGGCGTGAAGTGTGAGCGGGTGGAGAAAAGTAAAAGAGCGTGTCATTTGCCACAATTGCTTACCAGCGATCTCTCTATAATCAATAAGATATAAATAAATTTAATTTACAATAAAATAATTAATCTGCTAATGATAATGACTGTAATTTATTGAGGCACCGATCTCCAGGCTGCCTGACAAGACCCATGAAATTTAATTAGATATACTTTCGTTTTATTTTCAATCGGCTATTACAGCGGTAACTTATGACGCTTAACCCTTTCTGCTATTTTCTGCTGCTGCTTACCGCGGCGGGCAGCATGTTTATGCCTTACTCATTGATCATGTGGTTTGTACTGGTGAATGTACTCACTCTGCTGGTTTACGGCGGTGACAAACTGGCTGCGATAAAAGGCTGGCAGCGTGTGCCGGAGGCAACATTGCTTCTCTTTGGGCTGACAGGCGGCTGGCCCGGGGCAATTCTGGCCCAGCAAAGTTTTCGCCATAAAACACTGAAGCAGCCGTTCAGACGCTGGTTTTTTATTACCGTGATAATAAATTTAA
The DNA here is from genome assembly GCF_900177785.1 of Cedecea sp. NFIX57. Classification (NCBI taxonomy): domain Bacteria; kingdom Pseudomonadati; phylum Pseudomonadota; class Gammaproteobacteria; order Enterobacterales; family Enterobacteriaceae; genus Cedecea; species Cedecea sp. NFIX57. The sequence continues at coordinate 242,257 of NZ_FXAS01000004.1, forward strand.
TTGCTGTCTTTGCCGTTGTATATGAATTTTATTTACCCAGGTAATATTAAATTTGTATATCTGGTGAGATAATGCAATGAGTTTTGCTATGTGTTTTTATTTTTTCAAGTGGCTTTGTTAAACTGTTAATGTTTTTAATGAATTAATAATCTCTTGCTTAAAATTAAATTGATTTTAAGTGTGTGTGATAAATTAGATGATCAAATGTTAATGAAGCCCTGAGGGGCGCATCATTTGGCCTTAATGGTTTTAATTAAGTTCTTTTTAGGTGTGCCTGGATTCTCACTATGCTTAATTGTTGGGGCTGATTTGATAGTGATTACGTAGTGGTCTGGTCTTTAGGTTACGATGCGTTATCTGAACTTTCATGTTAAGCATGTTAAGCATGAGGTACCGGTCAATAGCAGGTGCCTTTATTACTGTTGGCAAATAACATGGTCTGTGTTCTAGATATTTATTTATAGACATTAAATAATGGAATAAACCATTGTGCCGGATAAAAGGCAGGTAGCCCTATGACTATTTTAAATCAATTTGGAATGATTAATTATACGGTGAAAAGAAAAGGGAGTTATCTTCCCGCGTTTTTATCACTTTGTTTATTTAGTCCTGTTGTGTTGGCAAATAATGTAGAAGGTGGTGCGGCAAGTAATGTCGATGTTCAGCAGTTTTCCGTCAAGCTAAATAGCTGTTCCTAATACCGCTACACTTTTGCGAGACCATGTCGGCCACCCGGGAATGGACTGGCTGTTTTCATAAAATGGCGAACCTTTT